>NZ_CBAYMC010000107.1:0-14183 GCF_964826245.1 Armatimonas sp.
CGCCCGCTGATGGCTCTGCCCCTCGACAGTGGCACGATTCTCGTCCGCCCCGATGACTTCAGCGA
The DNA here is from genome assembly GCF_964826245.1 of Armatimonas sp. Taxonomy (NCBI): domain Bacteria; kingdom Bacillati; phylum Armatimonadota; class Armatimonadia; order Armatimonadales; family Armatimonadaceae; genus Armatimonas; species Armatimonas sp. Next base: position 66 of record NZ_CBAYMC010000107.1, read on the forward strand.
GAGCACGCGCCAGGTGGAGCGCCGCACCCTCCGCAAGCCCCCCGCACCCGATGCCGATAAAGCCGACCCAGATCTGCGCCTCTCCCTACTCCAAGAGACCTTCGGCCCCGACCAGGTCTTCGTGCGCTTCCTGCAAGATGGCCGCCGCCTGCCCGTTGCCGACCGCCCCCGAATCCGCGAGCGGCACCTAGACGACTACGATAGAGCCCTCCGTGGAATCGCCCTCAAGGTCTTCCCCGCCACCCCCACCGAGCGCGACGAGTGCCCGTCGTGCCCCTACTTCTTCATCTGCCCCCGTGGGGAGTAAATTTTAGAGGCTGGCTTTCTATGCTATAATCCCGGCATGAAAAGCTCACTTTTTGTCTGTGCGGCCCTTGTGGTCTCCGCACCCGTTTTTGCTCAGCAGAAGAGCCCCACCCGCGCAGAAGCGATTGAAGCAACCAATGCGGCGGATACCAAGCGCATCGAGGCGATGGTAAAGGGTGATCTGGCGGCACTGGAGACGATCTTCACCAAAGACCTAACTTACACGCACTCCAGCGGCAAGATGGACACCAAAGAGACGCTGCTGGAGGCGATGAAGACCGGCACGACCAAGTATCTGGCCGTAACTCTTTCGGAGAAGAAACACCAGACCTACGCCAACACCGTGGTTATTACGGGAGTTGCAGAAGTGAAGGTGAAGGCGGGCGAGAACGACGTTGCGTTCAAGGCACGCTTCACCGAGGTCTGGACGCGGCAAAAGGGCGAGTGGAAGTTCGCCGCCTGGCAGACCACAAAAATTCCCGAGGCGAAATAGAATAATGCCCCGTGAACGGGGCATCGAGTAGCGCGATGCGCTGTAAAGCCCGTGCCGGGCTAGAGTTCGTTGTAGCCCGGCACGGGCTTTGCGGCGGGACGCCATTGCAGACGCCGGTTTTCAACCGGCGGACAGGAGAAACGCATGCGTGTTTTGTATATCGGGGGCACCGGGATTATCTCGTCGGCCTGTGTGGAAGAGTCGGTGCGGCAAGGTCAGGAAGTGTTTCTGCTCAACCGGGGCTCCTCGAAGAAATACCTCCCACCGCCAGGCGTGACGGTGATCACCGGAGATGTGACGGGCGATCAAGGGGAGCTAAAGGGGGTTCTAGCGATGCACGGGCCTTTTGATGCCGTCGCGGACTTTATCACGTTTACCCCGGAAGACTTGGAGTCGCGCCTCGCACTTGTCGAGGGCTTGGCGGAGCAGTTTGTGTTTGTGTCCTCGGCGAGCTGCTACCAGAAGCCGCCTAAGCACTATCTGATCACGGAGGAGACGCCGCTAGAGAACCCGCACTGGCAGTACTCACGCGATAAGATTGCCTGTGAGGCGCTTCTCGCGGGCCAGAGCAAGCAGGCGTACACGGTGGTTAGGCCGTCGCTGACCTATGGCCACGCGAACCTGCCACTGGTTCTCAATAGCTGGGCGCACCCGTGGACCGCCGTGGAGCGGATGCTGAGCGGCAAGCCCGTGATCGTGCCCGGAGACGGGACTTCGCTGTGGACCAACACCTGGAACGGGGACTTCGCCAAGGGGTTTTCGAGCCTGCTGGGCCGCTCCGAGGTTTATGGCGAGGCGTTTCATATCACCAGCGACGAAGTCCTCTGCTGGAACCAGCTCTTTCAGACCGTGGCCGATGCCCTCGGGGTGAAGGCTGACTTTGTGCACGTGCCGTCGGACTTCTGCATGGCGCTCTACCCGGACTGGGAGGGGACGCTGATCGGGGACAAGGTGAACTCGGTGGTGCTGGATAATAGCAAGATCAAGCGCTTTGTTCCGAGCTATAAAGCGGAGGTGCTCTGGGCCGAGGGTGTGCAGAGAGCTCTGGAGTGGTTTAGAGCCGACCCAGCGCGCCAGACGGTAGATGCGGACGTGAACGCTCGGCAAGATGCGGTGATTGCGGCGTACCGGGGGTAGAATCCCTCCTCCCCAGCCCCTCCTCCCAGGATTGGGAGGAAGGGGAAAGGAGGGAGTTTACTCGCCCTTTTCGGAGCGCTTGCGCATCTTGAAGTTCAGCTCGCGCTTGCGCATGCGGATGTTCTTCGGGGTCACTTCCATCAGCTCATCCGGGCCGATGTACTCCATCGCGCGGTCTAGCCCCATCTCAGACGGCGGGGTAAGGCGCACGGAGACATCACTGGTCGAGGCACGCATGTTGGTGAGCTGCTTGGTCTTGGTCACCGACATCACGAGATCGCCCTCACGCTGGTGGCGCCCCACGATCATGCCTTCGTAGACCTCGATACCAGGCCCAATGAACAGCTCCCCACGCTCCTCGGCGTTGGCGAGTCCGAAGTTGGTTGTCACCCCATTCTCATTGGCGATCAGGCTCCCCTGGGATCTATGGGGCAGCGGCCCAGCCCAAGGCAAGTAGCCCTCCAGCAGAGCGGACATGATTCCCGTGCCACGGGTCAGGGTCAAGAAGCGCGAGCGGAATCCTAGGAGGCCACGGGTCGGGATGACGATCTCAAGGCGTGTGTCGCCTCGATCAGACTGCTGCATGTTCATCAGCACACCACGGCGCTCCCCGAGTGCCTGCACAATGCTCCCCGAGTACTCCTCTTGGAGCGAGATAAACACGCGCTCAAAAGGCTCCAGCTTCTCCCCGTTCTCGCCGGTTCGGGTGATCACCTCGGGCATCGAGACCTGAAGCTCATAGCCCTCACGCCGCATGGTCTCAATGAGTACCGAGAGGTGAAGCTCGCCGCGCCCGTAGACGATAAAGCTATCGGGTGTCTCGCTCTCTTCGACCTTGAGGCTCACGTTGGTCTCTAGCTCTTTAAAGAGGCGCTCACGCAGCTTGCGGCTGGTGGAGAACTGCCCTTCGCGGCCTGCTAGCGGCGACGTATTCACGGCGAAGGTCATCTGAAGGGTCGGATCGTCCACGGTAGGCGGCGGGATCTGCTGGGGATCGTCGCCTGTGGCAATGGTCTCTCCAATGGTGACCTCGGGGAGGCCTGTCACGGCGATAATATCTCCGGCGTAGGCTTCTTCTACCGGGATGCGCTTCATGCCCTCGTAGACAAAGACACTCTGGAGCCGGGAGTTGTAGCGGGAGCCATCGCGGCGGAAGACCGTCACCTGCTGGTTGGGGCGCAGCGTCCCCGCAAAGAGCTTCCCGATTCCCAAGCGGCCTAAGTACGGGTCGCCATCGATGGTCGAGATCATCGCCTGTGTCGGGGCATCTCTATCCGCGATTACTTTAGGCTCAGGAACCGCGGAGAGAATCGTGTCGAAGAGTGGCTGGAGATCTACCGCATCCGCGTAGTCTTCGTTCAGCGACGAGCGACCGTCCAGCGCGGTGGCATAGACAATCGGGAAGTCAAGCTGGTCATCGGAGGCCCCCAGCTCCGCAAAGAGGTCGAAGGTCTCGTTGACCACCCAGTCGGGGCGTGCTTCCTGGCGATCCATCTTATTGATCACCACAATTGCCTTCAGGCCGGCGGAGAGGGCCTTTTCCAGCACAAAGCGTGTCTGTGGCATCGGGCCATCCACAGCATCCACGAGCAACAAGACACCATCCACCACCAAGAGCACGCGCTCGACTTCCCCGCCAAAGTCCGCGTGGCCGGGGGTATCTACGACATTGATCTTGTGGCCTTTGTAGGTGAGGGCCGTGTGCTTGGAGATAATCGTGATGCCGCGCTCACGCTCCTGGTCCATGCGGTCCATCACCCGCTCGGCGACTTCCTGGTTCTCGCGGAAGACACCACCCTGCTTGAGCATTCCGTCAAGGAGGGTCGTCTTTCCGTGGTCAACGTGGGCAATAATAGCGATATTTCTGAGCATAGTGATAAAACCTGACATGAAAAAACCCCCGCAGCGCATAGCATCGCGCGGAGGCAACTTAGAATTATATCATAGCTCAGCGAGCTGCACGGTCACGGTGGTTCCCTGGCCTGGCGCACTGGTAAATGAAACGGTCCCACCGTGCGCCTGTACAATGCTTTTGCAGAGAGCGAGTCCCAGGCCAGTTCCGCCATCGAGGCGGGCGCGGGCACTATCCACGCGGTAGAAGCGCTCCCCGAGCCGGGGGAGGTGCTCCGGCGCGATCCCACTTCCCGTATCGGTCACGGTGATGCGACTCGGCTGAGCACAAACCGTGATACTTCCCTCAGGTGGCGTGTGGCGCAGGGCGTTTTCGAGCAGGTTGGTCAGCAGGCGCAGTAGCTCGGACTCATTGCCCCAGTAGGTCAGCGCTTCGTCCTCGACACGGAGGGTGATCGGCGCGGTGCCGGGGCGTAGCACGCGCTCTCGTGCCTGCTCCAGCAAGCTCTGCGCAGAGACATCGCTTCGGCTCTCACCGAGGTGCCCGGCATCGCCGCGAGCCAGGAGCAGCAAGTCTTGCACCAGAGTCGTCATGGTGTCGGAGGCGCGGTCAATGTTCTGGAGGGTCGCGAGCAAGCGCTCGGGTGTCGGGGGGCCGACGAGTGCCATGCTGGCCATGCCCTTGAGACGTGTCAAGGGCGTCTTTAGCTCGTGGCTCGCATCTGCCGTGAAGCGTTTTTGTTGCTCAAAGGCAACCTCCAGCCGCTCCAGCATGCCATTAAACGTCGTCGCCAGAGTCGCAAATTCATCGTCGCCACTGACTGGAAGGCGCTCAGAGAGGGTCTGGGCGCTGAGCAGTGCCGCCGCCTTGGTGAGCTGCTTGACGGGCTGCAAGACGCGGTTGGTGAGGAGCATTGCCCCTCCCCAAGCCGCCAGTAAGACGAACGGAATAAAGGCGACCAGTGCCCGATCCAGCAAGAGCCCCGCCCGCTCGACTTCCGCCACGGGGTAGGTAACCTGCACCACTCCCATGACGATCCCCTGCTCCCGTACCGGCAGCGAGAGCACCCGAAGCGGCTCGCCATCGCTCTTGATGGTCGTGGTGAGCGCCTCCCCTTCCCGAGCCCGTGCAAACGCAGCTTCGTCCCAGAGCGGCCTGCCTGGCTGCATCATGGACTGTCCGTTGAGATCGTAGCGGTGGGGCTTGAATGGGTCTGCCTGGCCTTTTGGGGGACGGCGGTTGGGATTACTGCCTTCAAATCGGGGAGGGCGCTCGATAAAGCGCTGGGCACGGAGCTGCAGCTCACGATCTACCACCCCGTACATGCCCGCTTTCACGATCTGCCGCACGACCACACCGAGAGTGCCAAAGAGCACCAGCAAGGCCACGGTATTCCAGAGGATCAGCGTGCGCCTCACTCCGGGCCTCGCAGGGTGTAGCCTACACCCCAGACCGTCTGGATCAGCTTGACCTCGTGGCCTTCGTCCACTTTCTTGCGTAGCGACTTAATAAAAACATCGACCACATTTGAGCTGGTGGGCTCGCTCATCCAGACCCGCTCTAGGATCATCGCACGGGTGAAGACCTGCCGCTCGTGCGATGCCAGTGCCAGGAGAAGCTCGAACTCTCGGTGGCTAAGCCCTAGCTCGCGCCCACCACGCCGCACCACGTGCTCCAGGGTATCAATCTCAAGGTCCGCGACCCGAACCAGATTGCTCTTCTGTGCCCGCTCCCGCCGGGTGAGAGCGCGCACCCGCGCGAGTAGCTCTTTAAAATCAAAGGGCTTGGCCAGATAGTCATCGGCTCCGCTATCGAGGCCACGCACTTTATCGTCTATGCCATCGCGCGCCGTGAGCATCAGAATCGGCGTGCGGTTGCGCCGATCCCGCAGGGCTTTACAGACCGCCATGCCATCTAGCCCCGGCAGCATGATGTCGAGTAAGATCAGGTGAAACACACCCTCGCTCGCCTCACGCAAACCCTCACGGCCATCGTAGGCCACCACAACCGAGTACCCTACGTCTTCGAGTCCTTGCTGAAGCAGGCCCGCAATCACGTCGTCATCCTCTACAACCAGCACACGCATCGTAGCCTCCATTGTGCCGCGAAAAAGATGAATCTGGCATGAATAAGATTTGAGATGTTGCCGTCATTCATTTTTCATTTTTTAGGAATATAACGGCGTTGAAGGAGTGGATATTTCCATGAAAACAACTCGATCGATGATGGTTTCTCTCGTTGCGGTGCTAGCTCTTGGCGTGCTTGCCTCGGCTCAGCCTCCCGCAGGTGGTGGTGGACGTGGCCAAGGCGGTGGTCAAGGCGGTGGTCGTGGTCAAGGCGGCCCCGGCGGCGGTCAGCGTGGTGGTGGCCAGCGTGGCGGTGGGATGACGATGGAGACTCTGGAGCAGCTGGGGCTAACCGAGGCACAGAAGACAAAACTTCAGGGCATCACCGACAAGCAGCGTGAGGAAATGACGGCACTACGCACCAAGCACACTGATCAGATTAATTCGGTTCTGACCCCAGAGCAGAAAAAGAAGCTGGAAGAGATTCGCAGCAGCCAGCGCGGTGGTCAAGGTGGTGGCCGTGGCCAAGGTGGTCCTGGTGGCCCTCCCGCGGGCGGTGCAGGTGGCGGCGGTAAGGCGGGCAAGGGTGGCAAAGGCGGCGGCTAGCCTATCCCCCCTAAAAACGAGGCATGAAGTGCGACTTCATGCCTCGTTTTGCTTTGGGATTCATGCGGAATTCATTTTTTTCGGCAATTCTGAGGAGTATGAAAAAAGTTCTCTCTTTTACACTGCTGGGTGGGTGCCTTTTGCTAGGAAACACTCCTGTAAAGAATGCACAGGCGCACTCACAAAGTGCAGCGAAGCGACCTAACTTTATCGTGATTGAGGGCGAGGGCCATGGCTGGAGTAGCCTGCCCTTTGCGCAAGACCCGAAAAGCCCGAGTGCAAAGAACAATGGTGTCCGGATGCCCCACTTCGAGGCGCTTGCCCAAGGCGGGATGCGTTTCTCGCAGTTCTACGCCGCCTCACCACGCTGCACGCCCTCGCGGGCGGCGCTGCTCACGGGAAAGAGCCCGGCACAGCTCCACATGACCTTTGTCAATGAGGGCAGGCAAGGCGAAGTGGGCAATACTAAACTGCGCGCCCCACAGACCAGCACCGAGCTTGCGGAGCGCGAGACCACGATTGCTGAGCTGCTCCAGAGCGAGGGCTATGCCACGGCGCACTTTGGGAAGTGGCATGTCGGGCGTGCCAACCCCAGCCGCCACGGGTTCCCGGTCAATGATGGCCCCAATAACAACGGCGGCCCCGACAATAGCGCCGATCCCAGCACCGAGCAGACCCCGCTCACGGGCCAGAAGAGCGTGACATTTATCACCGAGCAGCTCAAGGCGGGCAAGCCCTTCTACCTCCAGCTCGACCAGTACGCCAGCAAAGAAGACAAGGCGCAGGAGGACATGGACAAGGTGCTTGGGGAGCTGATGCAGGCGCTCAAGGCACAAAACGCCGAGAGCAATACCTATATTCTCTACACCACGGACCACGGGACGCCGGGACGCAACTTCCCCCTGCGCGGCGGCAAAGGCCACGTCCTTGAGGGCGGGATTCGTGTCCCACTTCTCGTCAAAGGCCCTGGGATCGCGGCAAATACCACCTCCAATGTCCCCGCCACAGGCGTCGATCTCTTCCCCACCATCGCCAGCCTCGCCGGGCTCAAGAGCCTGCCGACAGGGATCGAGGGCGGGAGCCTCCTGCCGATTCTCAAGTCCGGCGGCACGGGCGTGGTCAAGCGCTCCCGTGAGGGGCTTTTCTTCCACTTCCCCCACTATGATTTTGACAACGGCGGCCCGGCATCGGCGATCGTTCTGGGCAACTGGAAGCTGATCAAGTTCTACGAGACGGGCAGCGTCCAGCTCTACGACATTGCCAAAGACCCGTCGGAGCGCACCGATGTCGCGCCGGCTCAACCCGAGAAGCGTGCCGATCTGGAGAAGCGCCTGACGGACTATCTCAAAGAGATCAATGCCCAGTTTGCAACCATCAACCCTGACTACGATCCCAGCAAGCCCACCGAGACCAATATCAAGCGTGGCGGTAAGGGCGGCGGGGGTGGCCAAGGCGGTCGCAAGAAAGGTCAGGGAGGAGGAGGACTATGAAGCTCGTACTTGCTCTTCTGCTCGTTTTATCCTCCCCCTTCCCCCCCGCCGAGCGGGGGGGAGGGGGGGGAATTCAGGGACGGCGGCAGGGCGGGCCGCCGGTGGTCTATCGGACGGAGGTTCCGGTGCATGACTACGATATGGTAGTCGGGCGGGTCACCAAGACAAGCGCAACGGTAAGCGTGCTGTGCTACACCGACTCCGAGGGAAGCTTGGTCTACGGCAGTGCGCCCGGAAAGCTGACCAAGAGCCTGCCGCGCACCAAGTTCCCCAAGGGCGAGCCGGTTGTGCTGGAGCTGAAGGGGCTTGCGCCGGGGGCACGGGTCTACTGGCAGGTGAAGTTTGAGAAATCTGCCTCGCCCGAGCGGAGCTTTGTGACCACACGCCCCGCCGGGAGCCCCATGGCTTTCTCGATACAGGCCGACTCCCACCTCGATGGCGGAAGCGTACAGGCGGTCTATCTGCGCTCGCTGGCCGCGATGCGCGACACAGACTTCATGGTGGACCTGGGCGACACGTTCATGACCGACAAGTACCCCAACTTCAAAGACGCCCACGCGCAGTATATTGCCCAGCGCTACTACTTCGACCAGGCCCACGTTCCTGTCTTGATGGTGCCGGGCAACCACGACGGTGAACGTGGCGCGGATCGGGAGATGGCCTCTTGGTCGCAGCAGGAGCGGCTGCGCTACTTCCCTAGCGCCCCCGAGAACCACTGGGCCTACGAGTCCGGCGATGCGCTTCTCATCGGCCTCGATCCCTACGGGCACACCACCAATCGTCCTCGTCGCGGCGGCCAGAACGGCAACGGAGGTGCCAACGAGATCACTGACAACTGGTACGTGACGCTTGGCAAAGAGCAGTATGACTGGCTCAAGAAGACCCTGGAAACCAGCAAGGCAAAGTGGAAGTTTGTCTTTATCCATAATCTCGTCGGGGGGCTGGGCCGCGACGGACGCGGGGGCGCAGAGGCGGCGCCGCTCTGGGAGTGGGGCGGCAAGAGCGCCGATGGCACCGATGCCTTCAAAGAAAAACGTCCTGGCTGGGACGCGCCCATCCATCAGCTCCTACTGAAAAACAAGGTCAGTGCGGTCTTCCACGGCCACGATCATCTCTTCGCACACCAGGAAGTGGATGGCATCATCTACCAGTGTGTCCCCCAGCCCAGTCACGGGCGCGGTGGTGGCAGCCGTAGCGCCGAGGAGTACGGCTACAAACAAGGCAAGATGCTCGATGGCTCCGGGATTATCAAGCTCAGTGTGACACCACAAAAAGCAAGCTTTACGTTTGTGCGAACCGAAAACGGCGAGGCATCTAAGGCCTTTAGCCACGAGTTCACCAAGAAGTAGACATTCTACGTCTTCATGCATGCTTCATTTCTTTCCAGGATAATAGCGACTATGAAACCAAGACTCTGGTTGTTCTCGGCACTCGGGCTGGCGGCGGTGCCGGTGATTGCCATTGCGGCACACCGTCAGACCGTAACATCGTCCTCAACCGTGGAGGCGATTGCGGCGAGCTTTAAGCCTTTTGCGCCGAAAGTGAAGACTCGCGCGGATGCGAAGAACTTCTATGTCGAGTCGGATGGGATGCCGGATCACCCGCTGATGGTCGGGATCACGGCGTGGCAGCAGCAGGTGCCAATTCCTCAGCGCTATGTGGGTAGCAACGCCTGGCAGTTTCCGCTGAGGCCCGTCCCTGCCGCCAATCCGCTCTCAGGCAAGACCCACTTTTTCCGGGGCGCAATGGCCCTTGCCGCCGATGGTGTCCCGATCTTCAATGCGCTCAATAACCGGGGGGTGGACTCATTTAAGATCGGAGAGCTGGATGAGTTTGGTGGGCACTGTGGCCGCGCCGACGACTACCACTACCATATCGCACCGCTCTATCTCGAAAAGCTTGTCGGGAAGGGCAAGCCCATTGCCTACGCCCTGGACGGCTACGCGATCTACGGGCAGAGCGAGCCTGATGGCAAGCCCGTCACCGGGCTGGATGCGTTCAACGGGCACACCACATCGGCTATCGGCTACCACTACCACGGGACAAAGACCTATCCCTATCTCAACGGCGGTTTCCACGGTGAGGTACAGGAGATTGGAGGGCAGGTGGACCCACAGCCGCGTGCTCAGAGCCCGCGCCCGGACACGCCGCCTCTGCCCGGTGCCAAGATCACAGCGTTCTCGCGCCCCACACCGGGTAGCTACTCGCTGACCTATGTGATCCAGGGCCAGACATGCCTTGTGAACTACAAAGTGGAAGACAACGGCAGCTACACGTTTGACTATGTCAACCCGGAAGGCAGGGCGATCACGCTCAACTACCCACAGCGCGGCCAAGGCGGCGGACAGGGTAGGCAACAAAATCAGGGCCGTGGTCGTCCACAAGAGCGTCCCGGACCGACCATCACGCCTGCCAAGCCCACGGATTTTCAGCTCATTAGCTCGGTAGTGGAGAACGGCGGGCTTCTTCCCAAAGCCTTCACCTGCGACGGTGAGAGCGCCTCGCCGCCCGTGGCGTGGAAGAACGCACCAGCGGGAACCAAGTCGTTCGCGCTGGTGATGCACCACTACCCGCCTGGTGAGACGGAAGCGCCTCATGTCTACTGGCTCGCCTACAATATCTCCCCGGACATCAAGGCGATTCCACAGAACGATCGGGCGATTGGAGCGCGGGGGGTCAATACAGTCAACCGCCGCAGTCAGTACGCGCCGCCCTGCTCACAAGGGCCGGGCAAGAAATGGTACATCCTGACGCTCTACGCCCTCTCCGATCAAGTCAAGCTCGATGCCTCGTCGGGCGTGACTCGTGATGCGCTCTTGAAAGCCATGGAGGGCAAGATTCTGAGCGCGTCGGTGCTCAATGTCGCCTACGAAAGACAAAGGTCCGAATGATGAAATTTAAGAAGCAGCTCCCGTTTTTTCTGGGTGCTCTGGTCGGCGCAGGAAGCCTCGCTCTGGCGATAGCACAGCCACCGCGTGGCGGCCAAGCAGGGATCATCAAGCCTGAGATGGGTGATGTGATCCAGGCCAATATCTACGCCGACAACTGGTTTGCGATGTACATCAACGGGAAATTAGTCGCCGTGGATCCGATTGACTTCCTGCCGCACAATGTCGTCAATGTCAATATTCTCCCCGAGTACCCGATGACAATCGCCATTATCGCCAAGGACAACGCCGACCCGAAAACCGGCTTTGAGTACGGCGACCATATCGGTGATGGTGGCTTTGTGCTGAAGTTCAGCGATGGCACCATCAGCGATGCCAAGTGGAAGGCCAAGCGTATTTTCAGCGCCCCGCCTGTCAAGTACGAGCCGATCCCGACCAGCTGGTATCTCCCCAGCTTCGATGACTCCAAGTGGGACAGCGCCACCGAGTTCACCCCTCAGCGCGTCAACCCCAAAAAGCCCTACTACGACTACAACTTCGAGGGCGCAAAGTTTATCTGGACCAGCGACCTAGACAAAGACAATACCGTTCTCTTCCGCACCAAGATCGAAAAACCCGGCTGGAAAGCCCGCTGGACAACCAAACCCGATCTGGATGTCTCCGGGTTCCCCTTGCGCTAATTCAGGGTAGAATCTCTTTGGGAGAACCCGAAGATGAAACGTATCTACGGACTGGGAATCGTCACTCTGGCCGTGGCCTCGATGGCCGCGGCCCAGCAGGCACTAAGCCTGCGGATCAATGGAAAATCCATACCAGCAGGCGCTGTCGTGGTCAAAGGGACGACGTATGTCTCGGCAGACGCACTCAAAGCCGCAGGAGTGGGCGTGCGGTACACCCGTGGCGGCGTCGAGCTGACACTACCTACGGCTTCCACAACCATAGGTGCGGGTGGAGCGAACCAACAAAATGCCGTTGAGGGCAAAGGCGGCGAGTGGCTCTTCAATGGCATCTGGCGCTTTCAAGTGATGAGCGTCGAGAAAGCCGATCCCACCACCGAGGGAATGGGCTGGAAAGTAAAAGTTGAGATTCGCAATGGCAGCAAGTTTGGCGGTGTTGCGCCCGCGGGAACCGGCTGGCAAGGCGTGACTCTGGTACTAGAGGACGGCAACTCGATCCCTGCCCGCTCCGATGCCCCCGAGCTACGCGATTCTGGGCTGGCACAGGGAGCAGGCAACACCCAAACACTGCTTTTTGAGACGGAGTCCGCGAGCAAACCCGTCCGTCTGATCCTGCGCTTTGATCCCAAAGGCCTTACCGGAACCGCGCTTCGCTTCACCGTCCCCGATCCGACTTTCCGCGTGGATGTCAAGGCAATCGTCCGCCCCAACTGCGACTAACACGATGCACTATCCAGATATAGGAAAACCAATCAAGACATTGTTTCGTGTCAAGGGAAAACTCATTATTGATATTCCTCACAATGGTCTAATTGGTTATCCTCTTGAGGCATTTGTAAAACTTTATCTTGAAGAGGGTAAGCAGCGTACAAAAATCACCACGCTTTCTCAGTTCAAAGACAAAGTTGAGGTTTCTTCACCGGAAGCCGCGCTTGATTTTGTCCGACTCAGAACCTCAGAGACAACCTGGTACTTCATGCAAGACTTCCCAAAAGAGCGAGCTTGGGCCGAGGTTCAGCCAGTGGGAACACGTGCGTCTTCGGGCTACTTTGGGACAACTACTCAGGCAGTCTCGGGCGGCTTTCTGGTGCGACGAAACATCATTCATGACAGCGATAAAAACCCAATCACGGATGTCTTTATGATCGAGGAAAAAGTCACCCCGAATGGTGACTACACGATTCTCAACGCCCGACAAATTTCGACAAAACCTCTCGCAAAAGTCTTCGCTGGGTTCTTCTTTCCGCGGTTTGAATAGATTGCCCCCTCAGCTTATCTGCTTCATGACTTCTTCATTGGATCAGCTTAAAATCAGAGCACGATGAAACGCAACACGCTTTTTCTTATCACGGGGCTGGCAACGACACTGACTGCCACGATCGCGCTTCGAGCACAGAGTCAGACAGCAGGGGGCTTTAAGAACGAGGTTAAGATCGAGGTTCGCGAGGGCTTTCGCTATATCACGGCCAATGGGATTCCCGACCATGTGACGGGGCAGTTTCCCAACCGGGGGAATCCCAACTCCATCTCGCCGCAGAACTACGCGTTCCGTGTGCCGGTCAAGCCAGAGCCCGATGAGAACGGTGGGACGGACACGGGGCAGAACTTTGGGATCGCGGTCAATGGTGTCACGTTTGACCCGACAACGGCGGAGTTCTGGAACGGCAACCGCCAGTGGCGCTACGAGGCAATGACGGGCTTTATGGGCGCACGCGGCGGTCTGGGCGTGGACGACAACCTCGCGCATGTGCAGCCCAATGGGGCGTACCACTACCACGGAATGCCGATGGGCCTACTCAAGAAGCTGGACTGGCAACATAAGATGGCGCTAGTAGGCTGGGCCGCCGATGGCTACCCGATCTACGGAAACTACGGCTACAGCAGCGCAGCCAGCGCCAAATCGCCGCTGAAGAAGCTCAAGGCCAGCTACAAGCTCAAGAGCGGCAACCGTGAGAGTGGCGATGGCCCCGGCGGAGCCTACGACGGCTCGTTTGAGAGTGACTTTGAGTTTACCAAAGGCAGCGGCGATCTCGACCCCTGGAACGGGCGCTACGGCGTGACTCCCGAGTTTCCCAAGGGCACATATTACTATGTCCTCACGGATTCCTATCCCTTCATCCCCCGCAAGTTCCGTGGCAAGCCCGATGCCAGCTTCCAGCGACGTGGCCCCGGGGGGCCTCCCGGAGGAGTCGGCGGCGGGCAGCCAGGTGGCGCAAGTATGGCAGGACGAGGGCAGTTTCTCTTTATCCAGCGCGGTAACACGCTCTATCAGTACAGCGCCGATGGTCTCAAGCTCCTGGGCAAAACGGAGCTTCCTCCCAACTAATGCGCCGCTTCCTCACCCTCTGTCTTGCCCTCCTTATGGCACTCCCGGCGCTCGCGCACGATCCGATGCTCTCGGGGCTGCGGGTGATTGTCGGTGGCGGGAAAACCGTGGTGAGTGTGACAACACACATCAGCTTGCTTACCGAGGCTGAGGGAAAACCGCTGGAGCCGCTGACGATGGATCTGGCGTTTCGGAGGCGCGTCCGGCTGCGCTTCTCCGGCACGGACTTCGCGCCGCAGAAAACCAACCTCCTGCGCGACGATCCCAACGATCTGGT
>NZ_CBAYMC010000108.1:0-14138 GCF_964826245.1 Armatimonas sp.
GGAAAGAGCGCGACGGGGAGGTTCTTGCCTAGGTCGTCAGGGCGGCCATCCAGGGCAGCGAGGCGGTAAGGTTCAGCGGCGAGAATCTCACGGGGGCGGTCGCCGGAGAGGATTACCGTGATGGCGCGGCGCTGAATCTTGCCGTTCTCGAAGCGTGTGAGCATCGGGGCGTAGGGCCTGAGCACCTCTTTGAGGGCGGCATAGACGCGTGCACCGTCGGTCTTGATGTCCACAAGCAGTGTCAGCGGTGAGGCTTCCGGGTAGTAACTTCCTCGGTTGGCTTTCACGCGCTGCCAGAGCGGCTCCAGGTAGAGACTCGTGAGAGTGCGCTCGGGTTTTAAGTCTTTCTTGTCATGCCCGACCAGGAGCTTTCCGCCTTCTAGATAGATATCTGCCTCGACGCTACAAAAACCCTGCTCCAGCGCGTCTAAGAGGGGCCGTGGATGGGCGTAGTCGTTGTGGGCGTGTGCCCGAGGAAGTGGCTTGATCATGCCAACAGTTTACCGACTCCGGGCCCAAAGATCGTCGCTTTCTCACTTCCGGGGAGTGTGACTTTGGCCTGGCAGCCCTTAGGAACCGTCAGCTCCAGCGCAAGCCGCCCGCCTTGCTTGCGCCAGCTCACTTTAATATCACCATGGGGCGTGGGCACGACTCCCTTGGCCCAGCTCAGCTCCATCGGCTTTGGGGTAACTGTGAAGGTCGCAAAGCCCGGTGAGGTGGGCCGCACGCCGAGCACCTCCGTGGTGAGCTGATAGAGCGGTGTCCCGCCCCAAGAGTGGCTCAGGTCCCCCCGATCCCACATCTCGCGTAGTGACTGCGTGTCCTCGATAATCTTCCAGCGCTTAAGCTGCTCGGGCCCATATTTCTCGAACAATCCCGTGTGCGCCAGCGCTGCGAAGACAAAGTGCATGAAGTAGGGCTGGCAGGTAAAGTTCGCCGCCGTGATCGCCTTCTCCACAATCGCCGCCTGCCGCTCTTTGGGAGCGAGGTCGTAGAGTGCGGCCAAGAACTGGAGATGCGCCGTGAGAGTCTCGATCTCTTTATCCGCGGGAAGCCACTGTCCCGGCTTGACATGGGTCTGGAACGGCTTGCCATCCCGATACAGCCCCTTCTCGGGCACCCAGAGCTCGCGCTCAAAGGCCGCCAAAAGCTCTGTTCGGGTTCTCTGGTAACCTCGCGCCCTGCTCGTATCGTTCACGAGCTCCGCCACACGGATTCCGTCGGCGAGGGCGCGGTAGAAGAAAGCGGTCATATAACCCTGTCCGATCACAGCAGGCGGGTGGTGGCCGGGGAAGCCCGCGATATCCACCCAGTCCATGAACATGTAGTTGGGCGCCTCGGAGATCAGGCCGTTCTTGCCGATGTAGCCCGTGAACGTATCGAGAAGCGAGTGGATTTGCGGCGCAAGCTCACGAACCAACGAGTCCTCTCCCGTGTGATCCCAGTAGTCCAGCACCATCTGGAGCCAGAGAAGCGCATAGCTGGTATGAAAGTTTTGGTTCTTGCACTGCTCCAGAATCCAGGCATACTTGCGTGAGTCTTGAACCGTGAGGGCGGGCTGGAAAAATGCGGCGTAGTTGACCAGCGATGCGATGAGATAGTCCCCCGGATCGCTGATGGGCTCCTGGTGGTGCGGCGAGTCTAAATGGTGGGTCTGGAGGCAGATCTGGGTCGCCCAGCGGCACACCGACCAGAGCCGAGTGAGGGCAGGATCGCTACACGCAAAGCTCCCTCGGTAGGCCACGGGCTGGGAGACAAAGCTGGCGCGAATGTCTAAAATCTCTAGCGGCTCGGTGACATTCTTGGCGGAGAGATTCACCACAGAGAAGCTGTCCATGAAGGGCAGCTCGAAGGTCTGGATGCCCCCGGCGAGAGTCACGGTCGCCATCCGGTGGTGGCCCGGTGCATTGGGCTCGTTAGGCTCGATGGTCAGAGTCGCGCCCTTGCCACCTTTGATAACGAAGCTGAGATACGCCGGAAGCACGCGGTCCCACCGGATGCGCATTTCCGCCCCCCCTGCCCCCGTCCAACGGGGCAGTGTGGTGGGTAAATGCGGATACACCACCTCCATGCGGGCGGGTATCTGGCTGGGGACAAAGGGCTGCCAGAGGTCGGGGATCAGTGTCGCCGCGCTCCAGCCCGAGGCATCAAAGCCACTCTCGCGCCAGCCGTCGGGCTCGGCGGCAGCCTCGTAGTGCCAGTTGGATTTCTTGACCCAGTGCTTGCAGGGCGCCGCTTGCCAAGTCGCATCCGTGGTGGTGATGCCCGGCGCGTCGAGGAAGAATCCTCCCTGCCCGCGCGAGCCCTCCCAGCCGATCAGCTTGGTAAAGAAGACCTCGGCGGCAACAGTATTGACACCCGGCTTTAGATACGGCGCGATGTCCACCGTGTCGTAGAAGTACTTTCCGGTGGGCACGCGATGGTAGTCCATGCCAATATCGGCAGGCCCGCGTGCCACCAAGACTCCGTTGATCCAGAGGCGATACGCATTGTCTGCACTAAGATAGGCCAGCGCCTGCTTGGGAACGCGCTTGACGGTCACCTCTTTGCGGAAGAGCGTGGCGTGGCTCTCTCCCGCGAGCCAGACCCACTTGCCTGCCTGAGGCTTGCCTTGGGGCGCTGTGTTCTCGGCCTTGTAGCCCTTGGCCTCGACGCCCTCAGTGGTAACTTTAGGCCGGACGGCGTTACGCACAATCGGCCCACGGAGATCAGGAGCTTTCATCTAGTCTCATTCTCTAGCGTGGGAAGATTTCCCTTTGTCCACACAATTCGTCGTTGTGAGAGAAACCAGGTCTTGCCCTTGTCGTTGTTGCCCTGGAAGAAAAGCACCGTCTTGCCGCGCTCGTCGAAGATGCCGGGATGGCCGGACTCCGACGCATTCCACTCACCGGGCTTGCCGTTGGCCAGAAGCGGCTGATCGCTGAGGCGCTTCCAGTGAATGCCGTCCGTGCTGGTGGCCACCCCGACCTGCTGCGGCGCGTTGTTGTAGGCTCCCGCGTAGAACAGAAAAAGTGTCTTTCCGCGCTGGCAGATCGTCGCGGCCTCGATACAGTCTCGCTCCCACGGTAGCTCTGGCGCAAGCATCGGGCCGTCGGTGGAGAGATTGGTCCATGCTGCCCGCCCAAAGTCAGACTTTAGCTCGGCGACGGCGACGCCGAGCAGCTGGATCTTAAACGCGGGATCACGGGTGGCGTAGTAGAGATAGAGCTTGTCGCCAAGGGGGAAGACTTCCGCGTCTATCGCGCGGCCACAGTTCCACGCGCCATTGGGCCGAAAAATCGGGTTGGTCGGGTCGTGGTCAAAGTGTAGGCCGTCTTGGGAGACGGCGTGGCAGATCGCGTCTTTGGGCCCCATGCCGTAGGTCTGGTAGAAGAGATGGACTTTGCCGTCTAAGACGCGAGCGCCGGGGGCACAGATGCCGCTCTCCTCGACCGTTCCTGGCTTGCCCAGCACCTCCCCCACTTTCGTCCAGTGCGTTAAGTCCGTACTCGTGGCGATCCCAATCCCCCAGCCCTTGGGGGCGTCGGGCGGTGCAAGCTTGGGATCAAAGGGCGGCATGGAGTAGTACAGCCAGTACTTTTTTGCAAACTTAATCACCGACGGGTCTTTGGCAAAAGGTCGTCCGAGGCGCGACGAGTCGCCGTAGTACATCTCAGGGATATTCATGACTTCATTATTTCTTGACGATCTCGCGGTATCCTCTCTCCACGATGAAAAAGTTAATCTTTGCGTGCACCTGCATCTCAGCGAAGACTACGGCATCGTCCACCACCTCTCCTGGGTCGGGTCGGAGGAGCGCATCCAGCGAAAGCTCGGCACTCCCTGGAGGTTTGGTCAGGGAGCGAGCTGCGCCGTCCGCTCCTTAAGCTCGTCGGCATCTGCTGTGAGAGAAACCTACCTACCTTGTTAGTCTAGGAACCTACGCAGGCAACACTTGGTAGGCAATCCCGGTCAGTACCCCCATGATCACCCAGAAAACAGCACTCAGTGCATCGCCCAGAATCAGCCCCAGAAAGAATGGAAGCGCAAGGCGGTAGGCTCCCATTCCTCCGAGGCGCAAGAGCAAAGTCTTGGCGAGCCAGCCGAGCATGACCGAGAACCAGGTCATGTGGAGCCCGTAGACAGGAGCCGTGAGAAAACCAATCGGGTGGAGGCCCACGCCAAAGCGCACCCGGCAGAGTAGCAAGCCCGCCACGGTCACAAAGCCGCCAAATACATGCCAGAGGTTGCTCAGCGCAGGACGAAGTGGCGACGAAGCCGCGCTGGCGGCGAGCTGAAGGGGAATCTGTGGCCCCGTCCGAAAGGTCCACGACTCAAACGCCGCTGTCCCACCAGAGAGATACGGCAACCGAATCAAAGCAAAGCCCGCCACCAGCACCGCCACAGTTAGAGTCAGCCCGGCGATCCCAAAATACCTTCGGGGAGGCAGGCCTGTCTCAGATGCGGCCCGTGCGCCGCCTAAAAGCCCCGGAAGAAGTAGCTCGCGGGTGTTGTAGACAAAACCGTACTCCGCACGATAGAGCGTGTAGAGCGTCGGTGGCGCAACGGTGCTCATCCCCAGAAGCGGCCCAAGCACATCGAACGTCGTGAAGGGCATCGCCATGAACAGCACGCCCGCCTGGCAGGTTGCCCAAGAGACCGTCACCAGCGCCAGAACCATCATCAACAGCGACGCCAAGATCAGCGCAGGCGGAATCCCCGCCGCCCACTCCCAGAGCACAATGCCAATCACGGAGCCAAAGAACGCCCCACGGAGCTTTTTATCGGTCTCAAGTGTGGTGCGTAGGTGCTTGCGTGCGCCCCAGAGAATCCAACCCACCAGCGCCAGTGCGCCGCCAAACGCCTGGAGGGAGTAGAAAAGCCGGAAGCTAAAGCCACTGAGCGAGGCGGGCTGATCCCAGTTCTGGTAGCCCGCCACCAAACACTGGAGCTTAAAGAGGACAAAAAAGAGCCAGAGCGAGAGCCCCACCTCGCCCGATAGCAAGAACCCAATCCCCACGGCCAGCGGAAAGAGCGAGAGCTGGAGCGGCCCGATCTGGTTCCACGGTGGCTCGGTGAGAAAGTCCATTGCATTGATCGTTGTGGTGAGCTCCTGCAGCGACGGGTAGAGCTTGTGAAAGCCATTGAGCGTGTGGAGTGCCAGTGCGAGCCCCACCCCAATCCAAAGTGTGGGCGTCCGTAAGAGAGTACTTTTCGGCTCGGTAAGGAGCAGTGGGAGCTGTACGAGGGGGAAAGCAAAGCGCTCGCTCTCGATCCATTGCTTGCGCAAGAGCGCGGCCACGCTAAACGTCAGGATAAAGAAGCACAGCGCAAAAGCTCCCCAGGCAAGGAGCGGCAAGCCCCAAGCGCTCCAAGGAACATGCTCCTGCCCAAGCGGGTATCCATTGAAGAATGCCTTCGCCGCCTCGGTGTCGGGCATCTTGAGCCAGTCGGGCATCGTCCCCCAGACCTTGCGCTCCCAGTCGTTGGTGCTGGTGGAGAAGTAGGCGGCAGCGGGGATGTTGGGGATAAAGGTGCGCATCATCCCAGAGCCCGGAATCCCGCTTGCCAGAAGCGCCATGCTCCAGAGCATGAGCTTCTCTACCCGCGTCAGCCCGCGAAACGGCAAGAGGAGCAGTAGTAGTGCCAGCGCCAGCACCGGAAACTGATTGCCCCCCACGGGAGAAGCAAGGAGCTTGAAGTTGTTGTAGGGCGTGAAAAGACACAGTCCCACCACGATCAAGAGCCCCAGTGCTACCACCCGCTTGCGCATGGCTTGTATTGTGCCCGAACTTTCGAAGATTCGTTTATCCGCCGCGACGAATTTCTTATCCGTTTCGCTCGCACACCAAGATGCCCGCACGAGCGATAGGAACCCGCGAGCGAATCAGCATTCCCGATGCTTTCTGACGAATCCCCACACAGCTGAACTGAAGGATAAACGCTTTTCGGGTATGTGAAGATAAATTGGGGCCACTTTTGTGCATAGTGGTGGACCAGAAGACAACCAGACTGCCGCGACCACAGGAAGGGGTACTCCTTGATCAGGAGCCTCCAGAGAGTGGCAGGAAAGACCAAAGCCGCCTTCAGTGTGCTCCCGCAGCCCTTGTTTATGACTGGCTGGCATTACCCAGAGGCACCCATTTTGCTCATCCATGTCAGTAATGGCAATCCAAACCGTAAGATAGGGCGAGGGCACCACAGGGCCATACGCATCGTCCTGATGCCACGAAAACGGCGTGCTTCCCCCCGGATTTTTATATACCATCTGGTTAAAGTAGAGATCCGTATCGGGGCCAAGAAAGGTGGTGGAGAGCCTGACAAAGGCATCACACTGCACAAATGCCTGCACCCAGGGATCGCGCTCCGCGACCTTTTGCGCAAAGAGCACTTCGCGGGGACGATCCTGCAGTGTGCCTGTCTGGTACTGACGCTGCTGATAGTCCTCCAACGCTTGCTCCAGAGGAAGTATTTCGGACTCCTCCAGAAATCCCTCAAGGACGAGATACCCTTGCTCGTCCATCTGCTGGATTTGATCCGCACGTAATGCCCAGGACATGTGGAAAGTATACCCGCTCCGTCAGAGTATGATCGGCCCTTCGTCGCTGAGGAGCTTGCAGAGAGTTGGGTCTTGGAGCAGGGCCAAAAGATCGCAGGGCTTGCTCGGTAAACCCAGGGCTTGCGTGGAATCGGGACAGCCTCTCCCCGCCGCTGAGACGGCGACCCTCTCCGGCTTTGCGAAGAGGGTGCATGGCTACTTGGGCTCCAGACTAAACTGGTGCGCCCGTGGCTTGGCCGCATCGCGCTGGGCCTTGGTAAGCGGCTCGTCGGCGGCATCTAAGTTCTTCAGGAGCTCGGGAACCATCAGCGCCGATTGATGGTCATTTCCCATCGGCACTTGGTACTCGCGCCAGCGGCTATTGTGAACATTGGAGCGCAGCTGCGTGAGCTTGCCGACTAAGAGTGCCTGCTGGAGCATCGGCGTGTTTAGGGTAGCGAGATTCACCCCCGCGGCAAGCTGCTCTTTCGTAAACTCCCCAATGCTCTTGCCGTCAATCTTCAGCGTGTAGCGTGGTGCGGCCAGGTTGGTGACCGTGAGGAGCTCTTTATCCAGCGCCTCGACAAAGTCCGACGATGCCACGGCAAGATTATACGCCGCCGCGTTATTGGGGTCGGGCGAGCCCAGCGGGAACGGCAGTGCGTTTTCCAGGGTTCGCCAGGCGATCGTCCCATCTTTTAACGTCACAGCCTTGCTCACTTTTGCGTTCTGCGCTTGGGCCTTGCCACTGGCCGCGTCTAGGCTCACGGAAGAGACCAGTGCAGGGGCGTTCCAGGACTTCAGCAGGCACTCCGCCATGATGAGGTGACCGCCCCAGCCGGGATGGACACGATCCGGGATGATCTTTGCGGCATTGGTCGCGTCGGTGGTATTGGCTTTCTTCAGCATCGCCACGACGGGATTATTGAGATCTGCCACGCCCGCCCCCTGCTCACCCGCCAGCTGCCCGACAAAGTTGGAGTAGCGCAGGAGCACCGCGTTGTAGCCGCCGGGGAAGTTTTCAGGCCGCGTCACGTCATCAAACGGCGAGGGCTGGATGAGCGTCAGGCGCACGCCGGGATTGTCTTTCTTGACTTTCTCCACCAGGTGCTTGTAGCCATCGGCATAGGTCTGGAAGATGCCCGCATCGAAGGCGCGGTAGCTGGCATCGTTCATTCCGAGCATGACGGTCACGACGCTGGGCTTGTAGGCCGTCACATCCCGGTCGAGACGCAGGTCAATCGGCCCGCCGCCACCGCCCGTTACTCTATCGCCGCCCCAGCCCGAGTGGACAAAGCGGACATTGAGATTGGGAAAGCGCGTCACAATGTACTGCTCGGTGAGGAGCGAGTACATCCGCTGGTCGGTGATACTATCGCCATAGAAGACCACGCGGTCGCCATTTTTGAGGGCAAATGGAGCGGCTGACTGTGACTGGGCCGGAACGTCTAGTGCAAGTGTGCCGCCAATCAGTGCGGCAAGTGTTACGAAGCTTTTATTCATCTTATTTCTCAAGAGGCTCATCGAGCCACTTAATGCTTTTCAGGAACTGATCCATCGAAGGAGTGAGACGCTCAAAGTCCTCTTTTTTACACGTGAGCGTCGCGATATAGATACGGCCTTGGTGGCAGACATAGACCTGTCGGTTCTTGATGACGACACTCTGCCCCACAGTCTTAACGTGACCATCGAGCTGCCAGGCATCCGAGCCCGCGAGCGTGAAGCGCTGCTTTGCTGTCTGCCGGAAACCCGGATAGCGCTGTCCTAGAGCCGTGGCAATGGTCGCAGGAAGGTTGTCCGGGAGCTTGTTGCGGCCTGCGTCCACGGAAAACGCCAGAGAGAGTGTCGCCCCTGTGTTATTGGCCGGGCTCAGGGTCGCCAGAATGCCGGCCTTCTTCTCTCCCACGGGCAGCAATCGCCAGCCTAAAGGAACACGCACCGAGACTTTCTCAGGAGCGAATCGCAGTGCCTCAGTATGGGGTGCGGCCGTACGCTTTTCCACGGGCTCAGGGGTTGCTAGGGTTGCGGGAGTGCGGGCATGCTGGCTCTCTTGCGCCGCGGCAATCCCTCCAAAAACGCCCCCCAGCAGGGCCAGAATCAACACTGTCTGTCTCATGAGAATCTCCTCTCCATCGTATCATGTACGTAGGCATTGACACGAATGTTCAAGAGAGATATACTTTGTGAAAACAATCACGAAGTCAGGAAAGCGAGCATAAAACGATGTTTCCTCTTACCCCCTCAAAACGCGCCCCGGAAAGCGATATCACCGATATTGCCGAGAAAGTCTGGGCACAGCAGCGCCTCACCGCGGAGGATGCGCTTCGGCTTTTCTACCACCCCAACCTAGACGATCTGGCTCTTCTCGCGGACTCCGTGCGCCGCCGAATCAATCCTGAGCCGGTCGTGACCTATATTGTCAGCCGCAATATCAACTACACCAATGTCTGCTGGGTGCGCTGTAGCTTTTGCAACTTCTACCGGACGCCCGGCGATAAGAGCGGCGACTCCTATGTGCTCTCGCGGGAGCAGATCCACCAAAAGCTCCGCGAGCTCTCCGAAGTCGGTGGCGTGGAGATGCTGATGCAGGGTGGCCTGAACCCGAAGCTCAAGATCGAGTGGTATGAAGAGCTTCTGAGCTGGATGCGCGAGGAATTTCCGCATATTATCCGTCACTGTTTTTCCCCTGCTGAGCTGATTTACATCAAGAATATCTCCAAGCTCACCATGGAAGAGACACTCACGCGGCTTAAAGCCGCAGGTTTGCAGTCCATTCCCGGTGGTGGCGCGGAGATTCTCACGGATCGGGTGCGTAACTTTATCTCGAAGTATAAAGACACCGCCGACGAGTGGCTGGACTGCATGCGGGTCGCACACAAAGTGGGAATTCCGTCAACTGCGACCATGATGTACGGCTCCGTGGACACTTACGAGGACCGTGTCGAGCACTTTCTCAAGCTCCGCGCCCTGCAAGACGAGAGCATTGCAAGCTCCCCGGCTCGCTTCACCGCGTTTGCCGCTTGGAGCTACCAGCCCGATGGCACGGAGCTGGGTGGCACAAGAGCCTCGGGGCTAGACTATCTGCGCACGATCGCCATCGCCCGCCTGATGCTGGACAACTTCGCGCACATGCAGGCAAGCTGGGTGACCCAAGGCCCCAAGATCGGGCAGCTCTCTCTGCGCTACGGCGTGGACGACTTCGGCCAGACGATGATGGAGGAAAACGTGGTCTCCACCGCGGGCTGTACCTTTGCGGTCTCGATTGAGGAGATGGAGCGCCTCATCACCGACGCGGGCTACAACCCCACCCGCCGCAACACCCGCTACGAGCGCGTATAACAGGAGCTCCTCGCCGCGCTCACTGATTCCGTTCCAACTGCCTCGCCTATCTTGCGGTGGATGCGCTTCAGCTGAAGCGTTATTTGGTACACTATGCCATCAGGTAAAATAGCTCCATGACTGAGCTAACTGCCACCGAAGTCGGTGCCCCTCCAGACTGGGCGCTACGAATGCGCCATCTCATGGCGGTGATGGACGAGGCAGTGCCCGCCTTTCAAGAGCGCTACTGTCGCGTCGATGGGACACTGATCTGGCGGCAGGAGTGGCCCGGCATGGATGGCAGCGACGATGGCTATGAGAGCTTTCACAACTGGCCCTTGCTTTACTCATTGGGCGGCGCAAGTGATCTGTTTGAGCGCTCGCGGTTTCTCTGGGACGCTGTCACGCGCCAGTTCACGGCTTACGGACAGGTCTGGCAGGAGTTCGATGCCTACTACGACTGGATGCACCACGGCGAGTCCAACCTCTATCTCTACTATTTTGGGCTGTGCCATCCCGGCCATCCCGTTGAGAAAGCACGTGCACTTCGATTCGCAAGACTCTACACCGACGGTATCAACTGGGACGCAGATAAAAAACTCATCCGCTCTCCGATCACGGGCAGTAAAGGGCCGCGCTTTACCAACTCCTGGGGAGACTGGCAGACCCACCGCGAAGTGCTGGACAACTACCCACCCCCCTTCGACGACATTGAGGGTGTCCCCGGCCCACGGGCAAACTGGAGCGACGACGAGGTCTATGGTAGGATCCTGCCACTCCTCAATCAGCGCATGATGACCGGCGATGTGCCTCTCAATCTCACATCAACAAGCCTCGCCACCCATGCCTTCTGCTACACAGGCGACGATCACTATAGAGCTTGGGTGGTGGACTATCTTGAAGCCTGGGCGGAGCGCATTGCACGCAATGGTGGCCTCTGCCCCGACAATGTAGACGAAAACGGAGTGATTGGCGGACGCATGGATGACAAGTGGTGGGGCGGCTACTACGGCTGGCGCTGGCCACACGGGGTGATGAGCCTACTACAACCATTGGTGATCGCCGCCATGAACGCCACGCTGCTCACGGGTGATCTCTCGTATCTGGACATTCCCCGGAGCCAGCTGGATCGCATGGTAGAGCTGGGCCGCGAGGAAAACGGCATCCTGCTGATTCCCCACCGCCATACGGACGCAGGCTGGACAGCATACCGCCCTCTCGCCCCAGAGTTCCCGCTTCAGCTTGCCTATTTCTCCATGGAGCAGAAGGACTTCGACCGCCTCGCGCTGTTCCCGGAGCGCAAGACGACCTGGCGCGAGGTGATGCCTGGTCGGGGTAAGGGCGACTCGATCCATATCGCCCCGTGGCACTGCTACCTTCAAGGTGACCTCCCCAGCTACCCAACACAGATATTGGATGCCCAGTACGCCGAAGTGGCACGGCGGCTGGCCGTGATGGAAAACGATGATGGTGACCCTGAAACGTGGGATGTCCACCACTGGCAGGACATCAACCCCGTCCATACCGAGGCACTCCTACAGCTTGCCTGCGGTGGCCCCCAGGTGATCTACCATGGCGGGCTACTCCACACGCGCCTGCGCTACTTTGACACCGAGCAGAAGCGCCCCGGCCTTCCCCTAGATGTCGCCGCACTGGTCTCAAAGCTCACACCGGAAAGTCTGACAGTGACCCTCTCCAACACGGCCCCACGTCACACCCGCCGCGTTACACTGCAAGCCGGTCAGTTTGGCGAGCACGAGTTTGTGGGGCATGGAAAGCAACTCACAATCACACTTACCCCCGCGACGCAGCTCACACAAACCCTTGCCCAGAAACGCTTCGTACACCGACCAAGCTACCAGCACCCCTTTGGTTAAGGACATCGCGAACCGAATCTTTTAACGTGGAGAAACATTAAAAATGAAAACTCACTCACTCACGATCAAGCCACTCGTACCCCTGCGTGGGCTGTCTTACTAGAGATGCTCCTCGATCCGCGCGCCTACCGCCTCAATGATCTCCTGCGCCGCCCGCTACCTGCCAGCAAGACTTGGCACCAGCAGGGGCTGAGGCTTGCGCTACTTGCCAGCGACGAGCCCGTGCTTCCTGCCGAGGGACTCTGGCGACCGAGCCACACCAGCCTCTTTGGCAGTGAAGCATTCTCGAAGCTTCAGGTGGCACAGGACAGCTTTCTCGCTCTGGACGGCACAAGGGTTGTCTCGTTGCTCCTGCGCAACCCATCACCGTCCTCGATTCCGCTGGAAATAACCGCACGCTGGGACGTCCAAGGGACGCAGCGCTGCACACCACCGCTCGACGATCTTTTCTTCCAGCTTGCGCCCGATACGACGGTTCAGCGTGTCTTTACCCTCTCGGAGAACCCGGATGGAAACGCCGCGCTTAAGCTTGCGAACCGGTGGTATTTTGAAAGCTCGCCCGCTGCCACGCAAGCCCAACACCTAGAGGACTGGCAGCAGCAACATGCCTTCGTCTTCGATTGCAGCGACCCGTGGCTCACTCGCCTTGTTGCCCATAGCCAAGCTGCCCGATGGCGAGGCGTCAATGCCCCCCCTGTCCCCAAAAATGGGGGGGATGCTAAGAAATGGTTTCCTGGCGGGGACTTTGACGCGTCTCTGGAGGAAGTAGCGTGCCCGGCGTGGGATCGTTGGGTAATCGAAACGCTTGTCGGAGTTTCGTCAGACGGGGAGACGCTCACGATTAGTCCCGATAATTTCTGGGGGCTCTCTAGTTTCTGTTTGCAAGGGCCGCACGGCTGCACCATCGCCTGGGACGATCCCACGCACCCCGAGGATGCCTTTGGCGACGGCGACAAAGGACTGACGGTCTATGTGGGGCGAGCGCGGGTTTATAACCAGCCCACGCTCACCCTGTGTCGCCTCACACTCGCTCGGGAGCACGGATTCCCAAGAGTGCCAGACCGTTCTTAAGCCCTTGTGCTGTCGCCGCCACCAGCGCCAGACGCGCCGTACGAATTTCTACGGGCACATCGTCGCGAAGCACCGGGCACTGGTCATAAAATGCGGAGAATAGCTTCGCAAGCTGGAACGTCCACTCCGCAACGGTCGCAGGCAGGTACTTCTCACCCGCCTCACGCACCGCATGGGGCATTCGCACAAGCTGCTTGAGCAGCGCCTGCTCGGCGGGATGCACCAATATGCCCCCCTCCTCCCAGGATTGGGAGGAGGGGCTGGGGGAGGAGGGTGCTTTGCGTAGAATACTCTTGCAGCGGGCGTGGGCGTACTGCAAGTACATCGCCGTGTTTCCTGTGTCGGCGAGCATCTTGTCCCAATCGAAGGTGATATTGCGATCTGGCCCCTGGAAGAGATCGGCGTAGATCACCGCCCCGACGCCTAGCGTCTCGGCAATCTCACCAAGCTCCGCCTCAGAAATCTCCGACTTGCCCTCGGTGACATTCTCGCGCATCTTGGCCTCGGCACGCTCCACGGCCTCGTCCAGCACATCGTTGAGGAAGACGACATTGCCCTCACGCATGGAGAACCGCCCGCCGTTGGGCGGCGAGACTTTCCCAAAGCTAATGTGAATGCTCACATCAGCGATCTTGGGGTAGCCCATGCGCCGGACGATCTCAAAGACCTGCTGAAAGTGCAGCTTCTGCTCAGCCCCCACCACGTAGATATTGCGCGCCGGAGCATAGTTTTTGAGGCGATAGAGACACGTCGCCGCGTCGCGGGTCTGGTAGAGCGTCCCGCCGTCGGACTTTTGCAAGAGGCAGCTTGGCAGCGAGTTCTCCCCAAACTCCACGACCAGTGCGCCACCCGCATCCCGAACCGCGACGCCTTTCTCCACGGCTTCGGCCATCACGCTCGGCATCTGACTCTCAAAGTAGCTCTCGCCGTGCTGGGTCGTAAAGCTCACCCCAAGCCGCTTGTAGGTGCCGCTAAACTCCGCCATCGTGATGTCAATTAGCCGCTGCCAGGTCTCTCTCGCCCACACATCGCCGTCTTCTAGCTTCTTAAACCAGGCACGGGCTACGTCTTTGAGACTCTCGTCTTCTTTGGCCTCGTTATTAAACTTCGCGTAGACCTCCACGAGGCTCTGCACCGGGTCGGCATCGTCCCAAGGCGTGAGTTTCCAGAGATCAATGGCGGCGAGGAGCATCCCAAACTGCGTGCCCCAGTCGCCTAAATGGTTGTCCGCGATCACGTCGTAGCCAAGCGACTCAAAGATGAGCCGCAGGCTATGCCCAATCACGGTTGAGCGCAGGTGGCCGACATGCATCTTGCGGGCGATATTGGGCGAGCTGTACTCAACGATTACTTTC
>NZ_CBAYMC010000109.1:0-14054 GCF_964826245.1 Armatimonas sp.
GGGTTTTCTTAAAGTCAATGGGCTTATCCGCAGGCGTGCGCGGCTCACAGACCACAAAGGCAAAGTCACATTGAACACGGAGCTTGGTGACTCGAAAGATCACTTTCTGCTTGAGATCATTTTCGATTCTTGGCCGTAGTGCATCAAGAAGCGGCTTGCGCAACGGGTGTGTCGCGCCAATCTCGGTCGGTTTAGCATTCTGAAAAAACATTGCCGGATTGTACCCCTCAAGGCTTGTACATAATGTCCGTGCGCAAGACATATTTCTGCCCCGAAGTCACCGTGCAGCCTTCGTACTGTGAGCTTGTCTCGGAGCTGATCCAGCGCGGTGTTGAAGCCACAACGTAGTCCCGCCGGTTGGAGCGGCGGGACTAACGAGCCTGCGGCTACAAAGGCCGTTCCGGCCATATCCGATTCTTATGGGCGGCACGCCCTTCGTAGCGGAGGTACGACGCTCTTCAGCCCCGCCCCTCTAACGGGCGGGGTAAAATACGAGTCGTGAGCCGAGAACCGCTGGAGATTTTGCGCGATGCCATTCGTGGGAGTCAGTACGAAGGGAAAGTTTTTCTCGTCGGTGGCTGGGTGCGCGACAAGCTTCTGGGCAAAGAGACCGAGGCCTACGATATCGATCTCGTGCTGGAGGGCGATGCGCTGGAGCTGGCGCAGTGGCTCTGGACGAGGGGCGTTTCGAGCCACGCGCCCGTGCTCTACCCTAGCTTTGGGACAGCCATGGTGCACGTGGGCGAGGCGCAAGTCGAGCTGGTGACGGCACGCGCCGAGACGTATCGGCAGGGCTCGCGCAAGCCGATCGTGACGCCGGGGACGCTCTTTACCGATGCCCAGCGCCGGGACTTCACGATCAACACGTTCTTAGAGAGCCTCGACACTGGCAAGATCATAGACCCGCTTGGTGTGGGCCACGCGGACCTAAAAGCCGGGATTCTGCGCACGCCACTCGACCCGGTGATCACGTTCACCGACGATCCGCTCCGAATGCTCCGCGCCTGTCGCTTCGCCGCGCGCCTTGGCTTTACGATTGCGTCGACCACCTACCAAGCCCTCAAAGACAATGCGTTTCGGCTCTCGCCCGAGCACGGCATCAGCTACGAGCGGGTGCGTGAGGAGCTCAATAAAACGCTGCTTGCGCCAGGA
Source organism: Armatimonas sp. (assembly GCF_964826245.1). Taxonomy (NCBI): domain Bacteria; kingdom Bacillati; phylum Armatimonadota; class Armatimonadia; order Armatimonadales; family Armatimonadaceae; genus Armatimonas; species Armatimonas sp. The sequence goes on from NZ_CBAYMC010000109.1 coordinate 1,153, forward strand.
GCCTCAGCAGGCTTAGAGCAGCTCCGCGAGACGGGGCTCTTAACCCAATTCGCGCCCGAGCTGGCTGCAATGCATGGCGTCTCGCAGAACACCTGGCACGCGTATGATGTCTGGACGCACTCGCTCAAGGCTCTGGAAAACCTGCCCAAAGACGCGGACTTGCTGCTGCGCCTCGCGACCCTCTTTCATGACATTGGCAAGCCGGTGACGCGCACGGAAGACGCCAGCGGGGTGCACTTCTACGAGCACGAGCATGTCGGCGAAAAACTCTGCCGTGAGGTACTGACGCGCCTGAAGTACGCCAACGACGAGATCAAGCACGTCGCGGCTCTGGTGGGGCTGCACATGCGCTACGGCTCCTACAAGCCCGACTGGACCGATGCCGCGGTTCGGCGGCTGATCCGCACCGTGGACAGCCACCGTGACGCGCTCTTCACCCTGGGCCACGCCGATATCGCCGCCTGTCGCCCCGATCTACCGCCACAAGTCGAGCTTGCCAGCCTCGCTGCCCGGATGGCAGAGATTGATGCCCGCATTGACATCCGTACTGCGGACTCGCCGCTCTCGGGGCTGGAGCTGATGGAGCGCCTCGGAATCCCAGCAGGCCCGCTGGTCGGGAAGCTGAAAAACGCCCTCACCGATGCCGTGGTCTCCGGCGAGCTGGCCGAGGGCGATAAAGACCGGGCGGAGGCGCTTGCCCGCGCCATGATAGGATAATCCCTGATGGCAGGCAGTAGCTTCGGCACCCTTTTTCGCGTCACGACGTTCGGTGAGTCCCACGGCCCGGCGGTCGGCTGTATCGTGGATGGCTGCCCGGCGGGAATTCCCTTTGACCTGGCGCAGATTCAGCAGGACTTGGATCGGCGGCGGCCCGGCCAGAGCAAGCTCACGACCCAGCGCAGAGAGGGCGATGAGGTCGAGGTGCTCTCGGGGGTCTTTGAGGGCTTCACGACCGGAACTCCGATTGCCATGCAGGTGCGCAACACGGACCAGCGCTCGAAAGACTACAGCGAGCTGAAGGACTTGTTCCGCCCCAGCCACGCGGACTTTACCTACCACGCCAAGTACGGCCCCGGACGCGACTGGCGCGGTGGTGGTCGGGCGAGCTACCGCGAGGCCATCGGGCGGGTCGCGGCCGGCGCGGTGGCGCGGCAGCTTCTAGCCGCCTGGCACGGCGTCGAGATCGTCGGCTATGTCTTGCAAGTGGGAGACGTTCGCGGCGAGGTTCACCAAGCGACAGTTACGCAAGAGCAAGTGGAGGCTGAGATCACGCGCTGTCCTGATGCCATCGCTTCCGAGAAGATGATCGCCGCCATTGAGCAAGCCCGCAGAGACGGCGACTCATTGGGCGGAATTGTCGAGTGCGTCGTGCGCAATGTCCCCGCTGGCCTCGGGGAACCCGTCTTTGATAAGCTCACCGCCAGCCTCGCGCACGCCCTGATGTCGCTCCCGGCCACACGCGGCTTTGAGATTGGCGAGGGCTTTGCTGCGGCGACGATGCGTGGCACGACTCACAACGATGCATTTGAAACCCGCGAGGGCAAGACCCGCACACGCACCAACCACTCAGGGGGAATCCAAGGCGGCATCTCCAACGGCGAGGAGATCGTCCTGCGGGTTGCCTTCAAGCCCACCGCAACGATCCATGCCGCACAAGAAACCGTGACCGTCGACGGCGAGCCCACCGTCTTCCAGGCCAAAGGCCGCCACGACCCGTGCGTCCTCCCCCGCGCCGTCGCCGCCGTCGAGGCCATGACCCTTCTCGTGCTCGCCGACCACGCGCTGATGCAACGGGCATCGGGCGCATATTCGACGGGCGCATAAATAGGCCCGCTGTTGCGGCAAGGACCATAAATGGCCCTCCCGAGTGTGGCGTGGCTACAACACAATCAGCAAACCTACTGGGCGGCGGGGCCGGAGATTCTCGCCCCAGAGACGGCGGTCTCGCGGCTGGTTCAGGGGATCTACGAGCGCTACCCGCAGCAGGCACGAGCGATGGTGCGCAATCGGATCTATCTTTCGGACGAGAAAACGCCGTTCTGTGACGGCGTGGTTCGCGTCGCCGCCAAGCGTATCACCGACAAAATACGGGAGAGAGAGGGTTTGCGGGGCGAGGAGCTTCCCTCGTTTCTCCCAGAGCGTGCCGATAGTCCAAAGTCTCTTGTTCTCTCGCTTGCGGAGGCGTTTGCGCTGTGCAATCAGCTTGAGGCGGAGATGCCAAAGAGCGACTCCGAGCGCTACAAGGCCGACCGGCCCGTCGCGGCGCTGGTGTTGGATCGCGACGGCACGCTTCTGGGGCAGGGCATGAACTCCGGCTCGCAGAACCGCACGCGCCACGCCGAGCTAGAGGCTATTCGGGATGCTTGGGCACGCACAGGACAGAAGCTTCCGGCAGGCGCGACTCTGATCTCCACCCTTAAGCCCTGCCGCATGTGCGCCGGGCTCGCGTGGTGGTTCTGCGACGATCCCGCACAGCTCCGTGTAATCTACCGCGACTTCGATCCCGGCACCAATGGCCGCGCGACAGTCTTGGATACAGGAACGGCGGATCGCGTGCGCTGGGCGACGGCAGAGCAGCTCACGCTGGAGATTCAGACAATGGGCTTTACTACTCCGTAACCAAATGCACCGCCGCGACGTTTAAGGAGTATGAAACGCACTTTTACCCTGATTGAGCTGGTCGTCGTGATCGTCATCCTTGGCATTATTGCGGCCATTCTCTTTCCCATCTTCGCGCAGTCACGTGAACACTCCAAGCGACCTCAGTGCTTGAGCAATGCCAAACAGTTTGGTGTTGGGATAATGATGTATGCACAAGACTACGATCAGCACTTGCCGCCTGCTGAGAAGTGGATGACGGTGACGCAGCCCTATACCAAGAATAAGGCACTCTATGTCTGCCCCGTTGTGAAGAAAGAGAGCCCCAAGACGGTTGCCAGCTACGCCATGGACACGCGCCTCTCGGGCAAGTCGCTGAACAAACTCAAGGGGCTAGCGAATCAAGCACTTGCCTACGACTCCACGCGCACGGACTGGGACGCCGCCGATCCTGGCCAGACCTTTGCACCACGGCACAGCGAGGGCAAGCAGGGAAGCCTCGTCTTTGCCGATGGGCACGCAAAGCAGGTGTCTCGCGAGCAGTTCGCGGCGGCTTCACTGGCGCAAGTGGTGGACAAGCAGTAACCTAAAGCCATGAGCCAGCCTCAGCCCCGCTACGAACCGCCCAAGCCTTGGCTGAAACTGCCACCCAGGGAAGTTCTAGCGTGCATCGCCATTGTCTCTGTCCTAGCAACCATCCTCTACCCTGTGATTCGACAGGCGCAAGATATGGCAAGACAGGTGAGTTGCCTATCAAATGTTAGGAGTCGCAGTGGAGCACTCCTTCAGTACGCCACGGATAACGACAACTCTCTTCCTCCCGCTTCACAGTGGCAAACGGCTTCATCACGCTACTTGAAGGAAGAAAAAGGCCCCTGTCCCGCAATTTCGCCCCCTGCTCCAGACGTGTTGGGCTACGCCATGGACAGCCGCCTCTCAGGACGCTCTCTGGAGCGTATCGGTGCCCCGCATGACCAGCGTATCCTTCTTTACGAGTCCTCCAAGCTCACCCAAGACGCACACGACCCCGGCATCAGCTTCGTCGTCCGACATGGCTACGGGACCATTACTTTCGTAGACGGACACAGTTGGGGACGAAAACAAGAGCCTGGCGAACAACTGGTACGAAAGGGCACTCTGTAGCGGGCTTTAGCCTGCTTGCCGCAACAGCGGGCCCATTGATGGACCCGTTCCCATCCGCCGACCGCCCCCGGAACGCCGCCCGAATTCACGCCCCGACGCGGTACAATAATTCCCGTGAATACATTTAGCGCCCCCCTCTCCGACTCCGATCCCGAGATTTTTGCCGCCATTACCGCCGAAGACCACCGCCAAGAAGACAAGCTGGAACTGATCGCCAGCGAGAACATTGTCTCCCGCGCCGTGCGTGAGGCTCAGGGCTCCAGCCTGACCAATAAGTATGCCGAGGGCTACCCCGGACGGCGCTACTACGGCGGCTGTGAGCATGTGGACGTGGTTGAGAACCTTGCCATTGAGCGTGCCTGCAAGCTCTTTGGTGCCGAGTTCGCCAATGTCCAGCCCCACTCCGGGGCCAACGCCAACATGGCCGTGTTTTTTGCGCTGCTCAATCCGGGCGACAAGTTCCTCGCCATGGACCTAGCTCAGGGCGGACACCTCACCCACGGCTCGCCCGTGAACTTCTCCGGCTTTATCTACGAGCCCATCGCCTACGGCCTCAACGCCGAAGAGACACTCGACTACGACCAGATTCGCGACCTTGCCAAGAAGCACAAGCCCAAGATGATCGTCGGTGGCGCGACGGTCTACCCGCGCATCATTGACTGGAAGATCCTACGCGAGATCGCTGACGAGATCGGGGCGGCGTTCTGGGTGGACATGGCCCATATCGCAGGCCTCGTCGCGGGTGGCGAGCATCCCTCCCCGCTGCAGCATGCCCATGTGGTCACGACTACAACCCACAAGACCCTGCGCGGGCCGCGTGGTGGGTTAATTCTCGCCGGGAAAGACACCGAGAACCCGCTGGGCATCAAGAATACCAAGGGTGAGACGCGCCTGCTCTCCGACCTGCTGAACATGGCAGTCTTCCCTGGAATGCAGGGCGGCCCCCTGATGCATGTCATCGCGGGCAAGGCCGTCAGCTTTAAAGAAGCGCTCCAGCCCGAGTTTGCCACCTACCAATCGCAGATTCGCAAGAACGCCAAGGCGCTGGCAGAGGCAGTTGTCAGCCACGGATTCCGCTTGGTCTCCGGCGGCACCGACAACCATCTGATGCTCGTGGACCTGCGCGCCAAGAAGCTCAACGGTAAGCGCGCTCAGGAAGTCTTGGACTTGGCGGGAATCACGGCCAATAAAAACGCCATCCCCAACGACCCCAACCCGCCGTTTAAGACCAGCGGCCTGCGCCTCGGCACCCCCGCCGTCACGACCCGTGGCATGACTGAGACCGAGATGCCCATTATCGCCGAGCTGATCAACCGCGCCCTAGAGCAGCGCCACGACGATGCCCTGATCGCCGGAATCCGTGAGGAAGTCAAGGCCCTCTGCAATAAATTTCCGGCGTGGGGTTAAGCCGCCGCGTGATCGCCCGTTGAAAACGGGCGTCACCAATGGCGTTCCGCCACGAAGCCCGTTCCGGGCTGAGGAAGTTTGTAGCCCGGAACGGGCTTTGCGGCACGCAGTGCCACTGCAGACGCCGATTTCAATCGGCGGAGGAAACGATGAGACCGTCGTGGGATGAGTATTTTCTGAGCATTGCCCGTGAGGTGGCGACGCGCTCCACTTGCGAGCGCCGTCATGTCGGGGCGGTGATCGTGCGCGACAAGCGGATTCTCACGACGGGCTACAACGGCTCGCCGCCGGGGCAGAAGCACTGCACGGAAATCGGCTGTTTACTGGAGGACGGGCGCTGCATTCGCACCCTGCACGCCGAGCAGAACGCGATTGCTCAGGCGGCGCTTCATGGCGTACATACCAAGGGCGCGACCATCTACACCACGTGTCGCCCGTGTCATGTCTGCGCCCGGATGATCGTCGGGGCGGGCATGGTGAGGGTTGTCTTCTTTGGCGAGTCGCCGGAGGGATGGGCACAGGAGGTGCTTGCGGCGGCGGGAGTCGAAATAGTTTGCCTCCCTGAGCCCTCGCGACGTAACGCCAGCGACTGGGACGCGGTATTATTACGGTAGATGAACCTTCTCGGCCCGATGGGCTATGCCGCGCTTCTTGCCGGTGCTGTTACCATCCTGCTCACTCCCTCCGTGAGACGTTTGGCAGTACACTTTCAGGTCGTCCGTGAGCCACGACAGCGCGATGCCCACCACAAAGCCACTCCCCTCTGGGGTGGAATCGCGATTGTCATCGGGTTCTTAGCCGCTTTTGTTGCCCTGCGCCTCTTTGGGAACCTCCCCAACCTCATCACCGACGATCCCCGGCCCCATGTCAAGCCACTCCTGGGAATTCCCCCGCACCCCATCATTGGAATTCTTATAGGCGGGCTTATTGTCGCCCTGATTGGAGCACTGGATGACATGCCCGGTATTGGCCCCAAAGATTCCGAGGGCAAGAGCTTAGGACTCTCTCCAAACCTCCAGATACTGGGACTGCTCTTCGCGGGGTTTGTCGCCGCGATCTTCGGGGCGCGCATTGAAGGAGTCACCAACCCGCTCCCAAGCCTGATTCATGTCGGGCCGTATCTCTCCCTAGGCTGGTTCTCGGTTCCTCTGACGATGATCTGGGTCTTATTCTCCACCAAGTTTTTTGACTTTCTTGATGGGCTCGATGGGCTGGCAGCGGGAGTAAGCGCGATTGCGGCGATGACAATGGGGGTTATGGCGGCCCTTTCCCGCAACCCGGAGCCCACCGTAGCGCTGCTAGCAGCCGCGACGTTCGGCGCGGCCATCGGCTTCCTAAGATACAACTACAACCCCGCCTCGATCTTTATGGGCACGGTGGGTTCGTACTTTCTGGGATTCATGCTCTCGATGCTGGCGGTTGTCGGAGCGTTTAAAGTCCCTGTGGCAGCAGCGGTCTTGCTACCGATGATGGTGCTGGGGGTTCCCTTGCTTGATGCCGTCTACGTGATCGGGCGACGGGCCGTGCAGCGCAAAAAGCTCACCCAAGCGGACAGATCACATATCCACCACCGGCTGACGGAGCGTGGTTTAAATGTAAAACAAGCCGTCTGGACGATCTATGGACTGACAGCGCTGACATGTTTGATTGCCTTGATGCTCGTCTGGTTGGGTAGAAAGTAAAAAAGTGAGGCTCTATGCCGTAAAATAAGGCCCTATGCAGGCACTGCTCTCAAAGCTCACGTTCTGGCGAGCCAAGACAAGTCCCCCGCTCGTGGCAATCGAGCTGGTGGGCGAGCGTGTGCTACTGCGTCCCGTGGCGCTAAGCGATGCGGAGGACATGTTTGTTTTTGTGGGCGACCCGGAGGTGGTGCACTTTCTTCCCTGGAAGCCTGCCACGGAGCTACACGGCGTGCAGGCGTTTCTGGAGCAGCAGCAGGCACGGCGGAAAAGCGGTGAGTCGCTGGCCTTCTCGGTGATCTTGCGTGAGACGGGGAAAGTGATTGGCTCCACGGACTTGATGCAGCTCTTGGCGCGGGATAGACATGTCGAGCTGGGCTATATTCTGGGACGGGAGCACTGGGGCCGAGGTCTGATGTCAGAGGCGGCTGCGCTCAGCCGAGACTACGCCTTTGCGACCTTCAAGTGCAAGAAACTGGTCGCTTTTGCCGATCATGAAAATATCGGCTCGCGGCGTGTGCTAGAAAAAATCGGTCTGCAAGAGCAGGGCAGTGAGTGGCGCATGGTCAAAGAGATCAATCGCCTCTATATCCGCTACGAGCAGACACGTGAAAACTGGGAGAAATTAGTTCATTGAGTAAGCTGACCGTTGCCTGTATCTTCGGAACCCGTCCTGATGCCGTCAAGATGGCCCCTCTCGTCAAGGAGCTGCTGCGCTATCCGGAGCAGATTCGTACGGTGGCCATCTCCACGGGCCAGCACCGGGAGATGCTCGATCAGGTGCTCTCGGTCTTTGACCTCAAGCCCGACTACGATCTAGGGCTGATGAAGCCGGGCCAGTCGCTCTCGGAGCTAACCAGCCGTGCGCTCATGGCTCTGGAGCCGGTTCTGGAAAAAGAGAAGCCGAGGCTGGTGATCGCGCAGGGCGACACGACCACAACGTTCGCGGCGAGCTTGGCGGCGTTCTATGCCCAGGCAGACTTTGGCCATGTTGAGGCAGGCCTGCGCACCGACGATAAGTTCGACCCGTTCCCTGAAGAGATGAACCGGCGGCTCACGACAAGGCTCACCAACTTCCACTACGCCCCTACGGAGCTCTCTCGCGAGAACCTACTTAAAGAAGGCATCGCCGACGAGACAATTCGCGTGACGGGCAACACGGTCGTGGATGCACTACGCACCGTCTCTGAGCTCAACTACCAGTTTGAGGACCCCGCGCTCGCGGCGTTTGTCGCCCGTCCTGGCCGACTGATCTTAGTAACGGCACATCGCAGGGAAAACTGGGGCGAGCGCATGGCCAGTGCCTGCCGCGCGATTCGACGATTGGTCGAAGAGTTTCCCGACATCCGTGTGATATTTCCCATGCACCGCAACCCTCTGGTGCGTGAGGTGGTCATACCACTACTGGAGAACCATGAGCGCATCTTGCTCACCGAGCCACTGGACTACTTCCCGTTTGTCCACGTGATGAAGGCGAGCCATTTTCTGCTCACGGACTCGGGGGGAGCGCAGGAAGAAGCGCCTGGTCTGGGCAAGCCGGTGCTCATCCTGCGCCTGACCACGGAGCGCCCTGAAGGAGTTCACTCCGGCAATGCAAAGCTCGTCGGCACGGATGAGGCCGTGGTCTACCCTGCTGCTCGTGAGCTACTAAGCGATGACGCCGCCTACGCCGCCATGGCCAAGGCAGCCAGCCCCTACGGCGATGGCGACGCATCCCGGCGTATCCGGGAATGGATCTTTGAGGCCTATCAACTGTGAGCGACAGAGAAAAAGCACAAGCTTGGTTCGATGCAGGGTTTTCCGCCCTTGGAAAGCGTCTCCTGCGCCTAGGCGCTCTGGCGATCCTAGGCTACGTGATCTACCGTAGCCACACCATTGTGGTCACTCTGATCATGGCAGGGATCCTCGCCTGTGCTGCCAGCGGCCCGGTGGATAAACTTTGTCACCAGCCCTGGTTCAAGTTCCTCAAGCCCCATAGCCGCCGCGCACTCGCGGCCGCACTGGTTCTCGTAGCCATCGTGGGGCTGACCGCAGGAGCCGTTACCCTCTTTCTCACTCCCATCCAGGCGGAGCTGCGCAATCTACAGAGAAACTGGCCTACCAAGTACCAGCCCGAGCTCACCAAAAAGCTGGAAGAGACCAAGCTCTGGTACGCGTCTCAGCCCGAGTGGCTGCATAAGCAGGTGCCTGACTGGATAGACAAAGCCCTCACGCCCCGTCAAGACGACCTGCTAGACGACCCTGAGCTCTCCCCCATCATCGAGCCTGCCGCCTCACCGACGGCGTCACCTCAGGAAGAGAAAGTCAATCCCGCGATGGCAAGTGCAGGAAGCCTCATGCTTGGCTTTCTCGGAAAGCTTGGGGGGCTTCTCAATGGCATTGTCGAGCTGATTCTGCTGCCCGTGCTGGCGTTTTACTTTCTCGTGGAAGGCCATTCCCTCCGCAACGAGCTGGTACGCTTCGTCCCACAAAACAAGCGGCGTATCACTCTAGCGCTGCTTCGCGAGAGCGCCGGGATCATGCGCTCCTATCTCATCGCGCAGCTCTTGCTGGCCAGTATTGCCGGAGTTTTTGTGGGGACGATGCTCGGCGTTGCGCACATTCCCTACGCTCTGGTGCTAGCCCTCATTGCTGCGGTCACCCGTGCCATCCCGGTCATCGGGCCACTCCTCGGTGGGATTCCCGTGGGCTTGATTGTCTTTTTAGAGTGCAGCCGCCAGGGAAACTACACGCTCCTCTGGATTGTTCTGCCGCTCTTTACCCTGATGCACCTGCTGGAGAGCAAGCTCCTCACGCCGATCATTCTAGGGAAAGGGCTGAACTTGCACCCGATTATCGTGATTATCGCGCTCCTGATCGGCGGCGAGTTCTTCGGCCTCCTCGGCATGTTCCTGGCCGCTCCCGTAACCGCACTAGTGCGCACCTTCCTGATGCACCTCTACATCCACCCCAAGCGCCCTCGCTCGCGCACCGCTTCTCGGCTCACCCGTGCGCTAGAAAAACAGAAAGACTAGCACAAGTGTGAAAAATTCCACATTGCGGAGGGGGGGGGGGGTAACCTGATAGAATGCCAACATTAGCTTCGAAGATCGAAGCTAGAGTTGTTTGAAAATTAAACACGCTACCCGAAGAAGGTAAAAATCATGAAGTTTATGTCGTCGTTAGTGATTTCGTTATCAGTTTTAAGTTTAGGCACTTTGTCTTTAGGACAAGATGTCACGTATCAAAATAACCAAACTGTAGTTGGTGATGAGGCTTCTAAACGTATACTTCCAAACTCAAGTGGAGTACAAAATAACCAAACACAAGGAGCATCAATCAATGGTAAAATTCGTGCAAATTTCAGTTATGGAGAGAATCCACCATATTCATTGAGCTATCTTGTCCGAGAGAATATTTTTAATGGCTTCAATGCAACTCAACACATTTATGGAGGCATGATTAATCCATATATAACTTCTTTTATTGAATCTGGAGATCCACAATTAAATCTAGATGCAAGTAGTATTATAAGGGGTATAGGTCATCAATTCAATGTTGAATTTCGTGGTGTCAATATTTCTCGCGACGGTGCTGAGGGAGATGAAATGGAAGACTATGGTAGACCGCTCGGTCATACCACCTATTCATATAAACGAGTTATTCCTGGAATGCTAACAACAACTCCAATAACAATAATCCATACTAATTGGCAAAATTTCAACGCTAATTTGTGGGGCAGTTGGCGTTGGGATGTCCCAATGTCATTTCAGTGGTCACCTTCTTATTCGGGTGCAACAATTACTTGGAATAAATGGTCTATGCCTTTTGGAAGCCAAGATTGGACACTAGCAAGATACAGAACAGTTTTAAATGCGGAACCACGTCTCATCAAACCTGAAGGGTGGGAAGGGTGGACAGGATCAGAAAGGTTCCAACTAGATTATACTGTTTCAGATGACAAGGGTGACGCGAAAAATGTCTATCTACTTAAGGTGCATGATCATCTTGAAAAGATAGGATCTTTATCAGAGAATGAAATCGAAATAAAGAGATTCCAAATTGGAAATTTTGCGGTACATAATACTGCGATTCATAATCCAGGAACAGGCAACACATGTTATCCAAATGATTTACCCCTGCCAGACAGTACTGCTACTGAGAATCATACATATGTAGAAAGTATATCAGTAAATGGTGATATTTCTATTGGCGAATGGGCTGCAATAGGTTATGGACAAGACTGGCAGACAGGATATGAGATAGGCGTATCAGTTCCTGTATTGGGAAATAATAGAGTTCTACCTAGAGACACATATACTTATGTTGTAGCGATATTCACAGGCAGACATTTCACAGGGCCGGGTAAGCGCTGGGAAGAATCAGGAAGATCAACAGATACAACGATAGATTTCACATTACCACTACCTCCGGGTGTTTCTTATCAATGGCCTCCCATAGCACTTGGCAGCGGAAGTGGAAACGGTAATTCAGGTGGTAATTCAGGTGGACCTGCCTAAGCCATATAAATTCTCCTAAACATCACTGTACGGACGATTTTTTCAGACTTAGCACAAGTGCCAACAAATCATAGTTATTGTTCAAGACACATCAGTTAGCAAGTTGGTGTTACTGGCAATAGTGTTATGATTCGAGAAATCTTCCGTACGGTGCTTGAAAACACTCGATTTATAGTATTCATCAAAAATTAAGAATGAAGTTCACATAATCTTTTATATATTTAAAATTCAATATCATGGACAAAAAATTCACCCCTATAACATCATCTTACCTGTCAAATATAATTCAAAGAACTGAATTTACTCGTTCTAAATTCTCTGAACATCACTCACTTATACAAAGGGCAGCAGCTAATAATTACAATAAACAATGCTATAACATATATAAGTCCATAAGAGCGATTAACGAAAAAGATATTCAAGATGGAAAGATTTCTCGATTTGATGCACTTCATCAGATACCAGAGTACCAACCAGTAACGAAACAAAAGAAAATGGAGGATTTCAAATATTTACAATTCGCACGATTATTGTCGGGCTGGACATATATGAAATCATTATGTTTTCCTTTTGAGAAAAACGGACAGGTCAGAAATATTCCCAGATCCGAGAGGACTCTCCAGGGTGATCTTTGGGCATATATACAAAATAATTTTCGGAATTTAAGAATTATTGAGTTCCAAAATGGACATTTTGAGTCATGTGAAGGCACTTGGATATTTTTTGAAAGTGGAGGTAAGAATGACTGTTATTCCCGAGGAATGAAACTCATGAAAAAAGGTATTGATATGGATTCAAATAATCATAACAACTATAAAATCATTGGAGATGCTTTTTCTTGTCAGGTCACACCTTTTTACGATTTGAATAAAGCGGAAGAGAGTTATAAAAAAGCACTTTCCATATATCCTGAATACTCAAATGCTATTTATCAGCTAGCTGATCTATATGCAAATAAGAAGGAATGGAAAAATGCAAATTCAATGTTTGAAAGATATCTTTCAGTTACTCCTAGTAGAATCCATACAGAATTTCCTTGCACTTATCTCAAATCTAAAATCCAGAAAAAAGTCTGAGTTTCATGCTCAAGTCTTATCCAAAATCGGCTACACTTATATCGAGAAGACTTTGGAAAGACTGCCTTTATTTTGGAATTATTAAAAGCCATTGTCCTAGGAATCATCCAGGGACTCACGGAGTTTCTGCCTGTCTCGTCGTCGGCGCACCTAGACTTAATTCCACGCATGTTGGGCTGGGGCGATGCGGGGGTTGCCTTTACCGCCGTGATCCAGCTTGGGACGCTTCTGGCGGTCTTTGTCTATTTCCGCAAGCGCATCTGGCAGACACTCACGGGAATTTGGAAAGCGCTCCAGAAGGCTCCGCCCGCGCCAGGCGAAGATCGCGAGTCTCAGTGGGAAGTACAGCTTCTGCTTGCGGTGATTATCGGGACTATCCCACTGGCACTGGTCGCGCTGGCGCTCAAGAAATACATCGAGACCACACTCCGTGAGCCGACTCCTGTGGCGATCATGCTGATCCTGATGGGCTTGGCGCTCTATCTGGTCGAGAAGGGCAC
>NZ_CBAYMC010000110.1:0-13937 GCF_964826245.1 Armatimonas sp.
GCTCTGGCAGCTGAGCCAAGGCGACGATGCATTCCGTGAGGAGCTCGTCACCACTGCCTGGGTCGAGCGTCTTGAGCACCTTCTGAACAATAATCAGGGCGTCTTGCAGCTGCCGGGTGGCTGGGAGGCACGAGCGCATCAAGGAAGCCTCCGTCTCCTGCCTAAATCGCACGCTCTCCCCCAAAATACCTGGCAGAGCGAGCTCACGGTTCCGGGAAAGATCGCACTTCCAGCGGGCAACTGGCTCGTGGCTCGCGTCGAGGCACCCGTGCACAACTCACAGCGGCACCGACGCTCGCTTCGTGTGGACTGTGGTACAATCCCCGCAACTTTAACCACTCGCACCGTGCGGGATGGGGATCGGATCGCCCCACTGGGCATGGGCGGACAAACACGCCTGGTACGAGACTTGCTCCGCGAGGCAGAGATCCCCGCCGATGTGCGCGGCTCTCAGCTGGTCGTGGAGGCTAAGGGCGAGATTCTGTGGCTCGTGGGAATCGCGCAGTCCGAGAGGACGCGCGTGCCTGAAGGAGCTGAACGCGTGCTTCTGCTCGAAGTCCACGGTGAAGAGCCATCGGAAAACTAGGAAAATAATGAGTCTGCAAGAACAAGAACCCAAAGAGGAAGTACAGCCTTTTGGCATCACTCTGATTGCCGCACTGACGGCCATTATTCCACTGGTGGTCTTGCTACGGGGGAATGCCTACACGCTTAGTATCTTTGCGGCACTCCTAGGAGTGGCGGCAGGTGTGGGGCTGTTTCTGCAAAAAGCGTGGGGCCGCTGGCTGACCCTTTTGTACTATGTGATAGCCGTAGTGCTTTTGTTCGTACAGAGTCGAGGGACTCCTCTCGCACTGCTCGCCTGCATCTTGCCGATCGTGATCCTTGTGTATCTGTTTCTGCCTGGTGTCGTCGCCTGCTTCGCTCCCAAAAAAGAAAGTTGAAAAGCTGTCTTGCTTGCGTCATACTAGAGGCATGCAACGACGACAACTCGAAGAGCTGTTTCTAACCCGGCGCGAGCTTCTGGGACGCATGGGGGCGGGTTTTGCGGGTCTCGGACTGGCGGGGACACTGGCAAGCGCGGCGGAGGCTACAGAGGGCGACAATCCGATGCTGCCCCGAAAGCCTCACTTCCCGGCTAAGGCCAAGCGGGTGATCTTTCTGTTTATGAACGGTGGTCCCTCGCAGGTGGATACCTGGGACAACAAGCCCAAGCTCACCGAGTACCATGGTAAGGCACTGCCGCTGACGAACTACGGGACTGAGCGCAAGACCGGCGCTGGTCTGGGCTCCCCGTTTAAGTTCCAGAAGTACGGGCAGAGCGGCATCGAGGTCAGTGAGCTTTTCTCCAAGACGGCAGCCTTTGTGGACGACATGTGCGTCATCAACTCCATGCACGCCGATGTGCCCAACCACGAGCCGTCGCTGCTTTTAATGAACTGTGGGGATGCCCGCCAGATTCGCCCCTCGTTTGGCTCGTGGACGTGCTATGGCCTAGGAACCATGAACCAGAACCTGCCGGGCTACATCGCCATGTGCCCCGGCGGCTTTCCGATTCAGGAGACACAGAACTGGCAGGCGGGGTTTCTTCCTGGAGTGCTTGCCGGAACCTACATTGATCCCAGCAAGCGCGATGTTGAGCAGCTGGTGGAGCACATTCGGAGCCACTACGCCTCCAAAGAGCAGCAACGTGAGCAGCTTGATCTGATCCAGGCGCTCAATAAAAAGCACCAAGCGGCACACTCCAAAGATGCTCAGCTGGAGTCGCGAATCCAGAGCATGGAGCTGGCCTACCGCATGCAGAGCGAGGCGACCGATGCCTTTGATATCAACCTAGAGAGCGAGAGCACCCGCGAGCGCTACGGCGAAGGGAACTTTGCGCGGGGCGTGCTCATGGCGCGGCGGCTGGCGGAGCGCGGCGTGCGCTTTATCCAGGTCTACTCGGGAGCCGGGCAGCCCTGGGACCTCCACGACGATCTGGCCGATGGCATGAAGCGGCTCTGTGGCGAGGCGGATAAGGCGATCTCCGCGCTACTCACCGATCTTAAGCAGAGCGGGATGCTCGAAGAAACTCTGGTGATCTGGGGCGGCGAGTTTGGGCGGACACCCGTGGTCGAGCTTCCAACACCCGGAGCCAACGCGGGCAAGATGAACGGGCGCGACCACAACCACTGGGGCTTTACGTACTGGATGGCAGGGGGAGGCGTGAAAAAAGGAACGGTCTACGGAGCCACCGATGAGTTCGGTTTTAAAGCCGAGAAAGACCCCGTCCATGTCCACGACTTTCACGCCACCGTGCTGCACTTGCTGGGCTTTGACCACACCAAGCTCACCTACCGCTACGCAGGCCGAGACTTCCGCCTTACGGATGTGGTGGGCAATGTGGTCAAAGAGCTGATTGCCTAGCCCTAAGAGCCTTAAAGCGTCCCGCGCCGCTCCTGCTCGCGCTCAATGGCCTCGAAGAGGGCTTTGAAGTTGCCCTTGCCGAAGCTGCGGGAGCCGTGGCGCTCGATGATCTCAAAAAACACGGTGGGCCGGTCTTCAACGGGCGCGGTGAAGATCTGCAAGAGATAGCCTTCGTCGTCGCGGTCCACTAGGATGCCTAGCTCCGCGATCTCTTTGAAGTCCTCATCAATCTCACCCACGCGGGCCGGGAGGGCATCGTAGTAGGCTTGGGGGACGCGCAGGAAATTCACATCGTTGTTGCGTAGCTGGCGCACGGTCTGGAGGATATTCTTCGTGCCCATTGCGATGTGCTGGACGCCAGGGCCGTTGTAGAACTCCAGATACTCTTCGATCTGCGACTTTTTGCGCCCCTCCGCAGGCTCATTGAGCGGGAACTTGATACGCCCATTGCCGCCCTGCACCACCTTGCTCATCAGGGCCGTGTACTCTGTGGAGATGTCTTTCTCATCGAAGTGCACGAGCTGCGAGAAGCCTAGAATCTGCTCGTAGAAGCTTACCCACTCGTTCATCTTGCCCTCTTCGACATTGCCGACGATATGGTCAATGGCTTCCAAGCCGCAGCCGATGGCAGGTGTGTGGTAGCGATCGGGGTCGAGTGGCGCGTAGCCGGGCGCAAAGACGCCAGAGTAGCGGTCGTGGTTGACGAAGCTATGGGTCGTGTCGCCGTAGGCCTTGATACTAGCAAACTCGACACTGCCGTACTGATCCGTAAGCGTGGTGGGCTCGATAACCCCCGTCGCACCGCGCTCTAGGGCAAGCTTGTAGGAGAGCGCCACGTCGTCCACTTCCAGAGCAATGTCCCGCACACCATCACCGTGGAGGCGCAGACGATCTGACTCAGGGTGCTCGGCACGAAGGGGAGACTCTAGTACCAGCGTGATATTGCCTTGCCGCATCACATAGCCCGCCTCGGTCTGGTCGCCCGTTTCGAGCCCCTTGTAGGCCGCAATCTCAAAGCCAAAGGCATTACGATAGAAATAGGCCGACTGGCGTGCATTACCGACAAAAAAGCGGACATGGTGAACCCGTCGCAGGGGAATATCTTGAATCATCTCGGAACCTCGTGTCTTATCATACCCGGAATTGTTCAGACTGTCTGCATTTTATCGGTACTTTAAGAGCAGGGTACAATTAAAGCAATGACCCGTAAGCCGCATCCGCCCGAATGGCTCTTTCTACTCGCCCTCTGCGCCGTTTCGGCCTTGGCCGAGCTGGGCTTTGTGATTGTCAATATCTCGGCGTTGCCTGTGTTTCTGAAGTTTGGGCTGCACCTGCCCAACCTACCGGGAATCGCTCTCGCTGCCTACTACCTAGTTGAGGCGCTGGCAAACTCCCCGATGGGGGCACTGGCGGATCGCCTGGGGCGACGGCGGCTGATGGTGATGGGAACCTGTCTTTCCATTGTCACCTGCCTTGCCACTTCCCAGATTCACGCTCCTGAGGGGCGACTTGTTGTCCTAGGAGTGACCGCACTTATCTTACTGCTACGCGCTTTCGATGGCATGGGAGCGGCGATGCTCTGGCCCAATGTCTACGCATCGGTGGCGGATCGGGTGGCACCGGAGCGTCGGGCACAGGCCAATACGCTCATTACCATTGCCTACATGGCGATGATCCCGCTAGGGCTGAAGCTCGGGGGCTGGCTTAACGAGAACTTTGGGCGAAACTTCACCGCGAGTGAGCCGGGACGCTATATTCCCTCGTTCCTCTTTGCGGCGGGCTGTTTTGCGGCGACCTCGTTGCTTGCCTACATCGTCGCCCCTCGCCGCGATGCGCAGCGCACACCTGAAGAAGAAAGTGAAAATGCGCCTGTCAGCAAGAGTAGCCTGATGACGGCAATTCACCAGTACCCCTGGCTGCTCGCGCTGATCTTTCTCATCTTTATCGCCATTGGTCTGATTGCGCCGTATGTCAAGCCGTACTTCATGGAGCGCTTCGGGATCGCCGAGGAGACTTTTGGAAATCTCACGCTGGGGCCTGCGGTGCTGATCGGAGTTCTCTCTGCGCCGCTGGGAAAGCTGGTGGACAAGTGGGGCAAGCCCCAGGCCATCAAGCTGGGAACCGCACTGTGTGCTGGGGCGCTCTGGGGGCTGCTCTTTGCCACGCACCAGAACATGATCGTGGTCTTTGGCACGGTTCTCGGGATCGGCTTTGTGATGTCGTTTCCCGCCTACATGGCCTTTGTCTCGGAGATGGCTCCTGAGTCCGAGCGCGGTGGGATGATTGGTGCGGTGCGTATGGCCCAAGGTGTGGGGGCGATGCTGGGCTCCGTGCTTTCGTCGCCGCTCTACACCGCGGATTCCCAGCACCACACCATCTTCTACCTCGCCTCAGGCATTCTCACGCTGGGCTTCGTTCTCTCCCTCGTGGTCGTCAAAGCCCCGACGAAAACAAACTAGCCCCGAAAAGGGCGTGTTTTGGGCAGGAGAAACGCCGCGCGTGCCGCCGCGCTGTCTTTGTCCGTGTGGGGGTAGAGGCCCTCGATGGCGTACTGAATCTGAATCCGCCGATCCGTGATGGTCTTGACTTGGGCCTGCGCCTCGGCGCGTTTTTGTGTGGCTGTCTGCTGCGCCCCGGCTTGCGCACTCTCGGCGTTCGTCCAGTCCGTGAGTGCCTGCTGTGCTTGGGCTAGAAATGCCGCGTCCAGACCCGGCAGGCTCTCCTCGGCTAGGTGCGAGAGAATCCCTGGTGCATACTGCGCCAGAGTCGCGCGGCTGTCGAGCAAGTTTGTCCCGATCCCGTACAGCGCCAGCTTGTGCTTGCTCTCCATGTCGCGGGCATACTTCTGGCTGGCAGCGGCTTGGATGCGCCGCAGAAACGCGATCAATGCCTTGTGCTTCTCGCCCTCGCTTTTGGTGCGTCCTTTATGGTCTTGGTCGGCATCAAAGGCGTCGTCCAGAGTTTGGTGGCAAGTGGCAATGTCCACCCGAAGGGTTGCCACAAACGCTGGGATAATCTCCACACCTGTCAGCTTCGCCACAAAGGGCTCTCTTTGCGCGGCCTGGGCCACGGTGTCGGCTACCTGGAGTTCTTTCAGAGTGGCCGTACTCAGTGCACTACGTTTTGTCTTGGTCTGCTGTGTTGCCGCACCTGCTGAGGTCGTTTCCGTTTCCATTTTTATCTCTCCCTGATATGTTTGGTAAGCTCCCTGATATGCCCGCTAAGTTCCCGGATACGCTTCTTAGTTCACGGACTGTGGTGGCAGACAGACCCAGCCTGCTTTTAAGCTCATCAGAACCGCGCGGGTACGGTCACGGGTTCCCAGGCGCTGGTTAATGCGCGAGAGCTGGGTCTTGACGGTACACAGGCACACTCCAAAGTGTGCCGCAAGCTCTTGGTCACTGGTGATCTCTTTGTCTACCATGACTTGCAATATCTCACGCTGTCCCGATGTTAGCGGGCACTCTTCCCTCAACTCACTCTTTGCGACAACAATAGAAGGCATTGCTTCTCTCCTGAAAATAACAGTTAGCAATTATGCTTACGAGCGACAACGAATAGGTAAGCCAGAGCCTGGAGCCTGGAGCCTGGAGCCTGGAGTATTCTAGCGGAGTGGATTGTTAGCTGTCAAGACTCTAGGGAAAATAAAATTGTTAACCAAGATTAAGTTTCTGATTTCCCTGAAAATGTATACTTTTGGATGACGCGAAATAATTCTGTACCCCGTAGAATAGGCCAATTGTTCCGGCATCAGTTTTGCCGTTTCTCTTGGAGGTGTTTTCGTGGAAGAAATGCAGTCTCGTGGCGCTCAAAAGCGCTCTTCTCGTCGTGAGTTTTTACAGAAAGCGGCTCTTGTGGGAGCAGGTCTTGCTGTTCCTGTATTTACAGCGGAAGAGGCACTGGCTCAGACGAAACCCTCACAACCCGTTGTCCCTTTGCACTATGGAAGCTCGCTCTGGGATGAAGTGGGGCGCTTGCGACAGCCTGTTTCCGAGAAACAAGTAACTGCCTGGCGTGATGAGCTGCGAAAACGCTCACTGCCCAAGGAGAGGACGGCACTCTTGCGGCTCTGGCTAGGGGAGTGGGAGCTTGATGCAGGACGTGCGCCTATTAAGGCACGTGAGCACTTTGAAAAAGCTCTTAAGCTTGCCAAACCGGGTGAGACGCTACATGGTTGGGCACGCTACAACGCGGCAGTCGCTTGTTTCTTTGAAGGGAAGTATGCGGCAGCGGCAAAAGAGTTTCATACCCTCCTGCGTGACAAGAAAGAGCGGGGCTTCTCGCGGCAAGCAACGGCGCTTTGGGCACGTCATGTCGGAGCCTGTGCAGCGGAGCACGCGGCGCTGGGGGATATGGGGATTCCCCGTCCTCGTGAGGTAGACCCTATCTGTGGGGCAGCGGCACTGGCCTTCTGTATGCGGCAGCTTCGGATGCCCATTACCAAAAAAGAGACACTGAGCAAAGTTGCCTACACCGGGCGTGGAAGCACGATGCAGGACTTGCTGGATGCCTGTCCCAAGTTGGGTCTATCTGGTCATGTGATCAAGGCGGATAGTGAAGCCCTGAAGCTCTTTAAAGGCAAGGTACCAATGGTGGCCTGGGTGGAGCGGGATCACTTTGTGGCTTGCCTTCATGCCGACGAGGACGGAGTGCATTACTCCTGCTCAGACTGTGGGATGTGGCCGGGTGGGGTGAACGCAATTACCTGGAAGCAGTGGCAAGCAATGCGCCCTGGGGTTTATTTGGCGGTGGCAAAGCCGGGTAGTGAGGAAGACAAGCTTTTGTCACACCTGACCGCACCACGAAATAGCTCACTTGCTGTGCCTGGTGTGAAGGTTGCGATGGAAGCAGGCTCGGGGCAGGTGATCCAGAGCGCGATCCAGCTTTCTAGCCTCTACCGTAGCCTTGCTCCCCATGTGGTCGGATTTACGATGCTCATGGGAGTAGAGTGCGGCCTTTCTCCGATGGCGCTTCAGTGCCTGGTGGCACCTTGGGGGCCAGGCTGTCCTGATATTGGAGGGCCTTGTGGGAACTGTGGGGAACCACTGGAGGGTGTTGAGGCGAATGCTGCCAATGGGCAGGTAGATGTTCCTGCACCGTCCCGGCTCGATGTCCCGAATCCCAATGGGCCATCCGTGGACTTTGGGCCATCCTACAATAGCCTGCGTGGCCCGGATACGATGTACTGGAACAATGACTTCGGGCAGTCGTGGACGCATGACTACAAGATCTCGGTTTATGATGGGAGCGCGGTGCCTCCCGTTCCTGCCCCAACGGGACAAGTGCGTCAGGGCAACCCAACACCCAACCAGGTTCCGATTACGGGTGCGGTTGCTCCTGCGAACTCCAGCGTAACGTGGGAAGTCTACAAGGGCACTACTCTGGTCGCCGACTCGTCCCAGCCGCAGGGCTGGACTCTTCAGATGGGGTTCAGCTACGGAGGTGGTGGGGGATATGGAGGAGGCTACGGTGGTGGAGGGAGCAATAGCACGACAATGTCCGTGGCTGCCCCGGTAGATGCCCCGACAGGAAATGACTACTCGGCTCGCTATCATGGGGTGGTCTATCCCCAGGGAATCGCGACCAAGTCGGGGTCTTTTCAGGTGGTCTCACATGGAATTAGCCCCTCGACGGCCCCCCGGTATCTGGTGATGCCCAATGGTGCACGGGTGGGCTTTTCAGCTTCCAGTGTGCCCAGTGCGACCAATCCCACGGTTGGGTGTGCTGTTTCAACCGGCTTGCCCTATAAGATTGACCTTTGCTACGACCCGAACAACACGGGAGGGTACTACAAGATCACCCTGCCTGATGGGACAAGATGGACAACACAGGGAATTAGCCAGGTAGACACGATTTATGGCTACAGCGGCACCGCCTATGCCCTGCACTATGTTCTGGGAGCGATCACGGACAAAGTGGGCAACTCGATCACGATGACCTATGCTCGCTTTAACAATGGGCTGGGAGTCAGTACACCGCCTGTGCTGACGAGTATCAAGGATGCCAGCACGAACACAGCACTTCTGACTCTTGGCCGCAATGGACAAGGGGAGATAATCAGCGCCTCAGATAACACAGGGCGCACGGTTCACTATGAAATCCAGACGTATCTTACTGGTGGGTATGTTCATCCTAGTGTGCGCGGCCTGACCAAAGTTTCTCAGGTTGTGCCAACAGGTACCCCTGCGGCTAGTGCTCCGATGCGATCCCAGTACGGTTACTCTCAGGTGCAGAACGGTATCTATGCCTATGGCGGCTACGAGACCACCCCGCAGCTTACATCAATTACCGTTCCGTCCCCGACAGGCACCGGTACGGCAACGGGCACCATTGAGTACGAAGATGGGACGTGCTATGTCAAGAAGCTGACGGGGGCTGATGGAGCCTCGGTGGAGTTTCAGCAAGTTAATGCCGATGGCACTCCTTGGGATCCTTATGGCAACTACCAAAGTGGAAGTTATGGGGGGGCTTCCCTCTTTACAAAAGTGATCACCAAGGCCAGCAATGGGGCTGTGATGACTTCGCAGACCATCGGGTTTGACTCCAACATGAACCAGACTGAGATAAAAACCGCCACGGGTAAAGTGCTCTCGACCTCGGTCTACGGTGATCCCACTACCCCGTATCGCCCCACTGCGACGATAGATGGTATGGGGCGTACCTGGAGCATGACTTATGACGACAAGGGCAATGTGCTTACTAGCACCACCCCACGCGGCGTGGTCACGACTTACACTTATGATTACAGCTTTGCCTCGGGATTGCTCACCAGCACCCAGGAAGGCAGCAAGCCCCCCGTTACGTTTAGCTACCTACCTAATGGCCTGCTTCAGGGCGTGACCTACCCAGCCCCACACGGTAGCGGCGCGACCACCTGCACGATTGGCTCCACCTACACGACCAAGGGGAACTTGGCGAGCATCAGCGGGCCGGGCAACAATGCCGCCGCCGCACAGACTGTCACGTTTGGCTACACCCAGGATGGCACCTACTCGCAGCCTGAGGCACTGGCCCGGCCTTTGACGATTACGGATGCCAATGGCAACGCCTCACACATGCGCTATGATTCACGCGGCAATGTGACCAGTGCCTGGGATGCGCTGGGCAATAAGACCGACAGCGAGTACAACGTGGCAGGGCAAGTGACAAGAACCTGGCTCCCCGCCGCCACTTCCGGTGCCGCCCGTGGCTCTGTGACCAACGATTACCGTTATCCCAGTGGGGTACAAAGCCGGACACGGGTCTGGCCAGCGGGTGGTGGGGGCGCTGCCTCTGACTCACAGTTCACGCACTACCCCAATGGTCTTCCCAGTGGTACTAACAATAATGGTATGCAGTATCCTTGGGGAACCAAAGATGCCGCCTGCCGTGTCACCGATATTCCCGACCCCAACGGCAACAACACGGACTTGGGCTACGACGACGACGTCTTCCCCAACGAAATCAGCTACCCTGGTGGCAACCTGGATGGGGATAAGACGACCTTCGGTGGCTACAACAACGCGGGCCAGCTTACGACCCGCACGGACGGCAACGGGAAAGTGGCGAACTTTACATACGCCGATCCCGAGGGTAAACTAACCGCTGTGAGCTTCCCCGCCTCGCCCGCCGACAACGTCTCGATGACCTACGATAGCTTCGGTCGCCCGGCAAGCCGCACGGACAAGAGCGGGACGCAAACCTTCACGTACGGGAACTTGGACGAAGTGACCAGCGTGACGACCCAGTACGTCGGGCTTCCTCCCCAAACTATCAGCTACACCTACCACCCCGACGGCAGCCGCAAAACCATGACCACGCCCGCCGGGACATTTACTTATAATTACGACGCAGGCGGTCGGCCCACCAGCATGACCAACCCGTTTGGCGAGACCACCACCTGGACGTACCAGGCAAACGACCTGCTTGCCACCCAGACAAGCCACAACGGACTCACGGCGGCTTACAGCTTCAATGGTCTCGGGCAACTGACCGCTTTAACCAACACCATCGGCGGCAGTGCGGTTGCCACGTTCAATAACATGACCTACGATGCTGTCGGAAACCGCTTAACCCTCGCCGCCACCATCCCGATTGCCACAGCGCTTTCCGGTACGACGACGTATGGGTACGATTCCCAGTTCCGCTTGACCGGCGAGAGCACGACGCGAGCGGGCGGCGC
Organism: Armatimonas sp.; assembly: GCF_964826245.1. Taxonomy (NCBI): domain Bacteria; kingdom Bacillati; phylum Armatimonadota; class Armatimonadia; order Armatimonadales; family Armatimonadaceae; genus Armatimonas; species Armatimonas sp. The sequence continues at coordinate 10,568 of NZ_CBAYMC010000110.1, forward strand.
AGTCAATGTGTTCTCGTATGACAACGCAGGCAACCCGACGGTCTTCAAAGGGCAGTCAAGAAGCTACAACGCCAAGAACCAGCACAACGCCAGTGGCTTCGTCTACGACAAGAACGGCAACCCCACCACCTACAACGGCACGACAATTGTTTACGATGTCTTCGACAACCCCACCCAGTTTGGCAATGTGTTGAGCTGTGGCTATACTAGCGAAGGCTTGCGAGCCTGGAAACAGCCTACGAATGGCACCAAACGCTACTTCCTCTATGATAGTGTGATTCCTATTTGTGAACTCGATGTAAGCGGCAATGTAATAGCGACAAATAGCATGGGGGCCAAGGGGCTTGTCTCTCGTCAGGAATCTGGCACTGGCTCGGTGTTCTACGGCTTCGATGAGCGCGGAGGGACTACAGTCAGAACAAGTGCAAGTGGTGCGGCACTGAGCGTTCATGGTCAAGATGGCTATGGCACTTTACTGGCTGGCATATATGGCTCTGCCGACCCGTATTCTGGCATGGGAGCACAGTGGGGATACTACAGCGAGCCTGAGACAGGCTTCCAACTTTGTACATTTCGCTACTATGACCAAGCAGGCGGGAAATGGGTAAATAGAGACCCTATAGGATATATGGGAGGCATAAACTTATATGGCTATTGTGAGGGGAATCCAATAAATAAGAAGGATACATTGGGATGGTGCAGTGATAAACGTCATGATGATCCAAACTGCCCTGAGGATCTTTATGTTCTTCCATTTAATACCAAAGGGCGTATACAAGGCCCTGGGGAAGTAATTGGTGGGATTATTGGTGCTGTACTGGGTGCCCCATTAGGTGGACTAATACTTGGAGTACCATTTGGAGCACTTGGCGTGTTCATCGGTACGCCATTTGGTCCTTGGGGCCAAATTGGATTTGGATTACTTGGTATAGCCTTCGCTGAATTTATTGGTGGAGCAATTGGAAGTGGTATCGGATCTGGTATCGGATCTGCAATTGGCTCTCTAATTGAGGATTTGATTGAGTCATGGCGCCGTGGACACGGGAAAATGTCACCATGTGACCGGAAATGGGCAATTCAGCATATGAAAGATGCCTTTGATCAAAGTGGTTGGGAAGGTCTTTTTGGTGGATTATTTGGTGGTTGGATTTTGGGGAGACTAAAACCGTTAGAGAAGTTGTTCACTAAATGATCTTGATTCGGCTACGGGTATATACCTTGGGGTTTGCTCCGTGACCGCATGGAATGTGTGGGCATTTCTTAGAATGCCCACTTCTCCCAGAGCTTCGGCTCCCAGGCCGAAGTCTTACCAGGGATACCCCGGAGCTTGCTCCGGCGAGCGTCATTAGTTCTTGTAATTTATAACAGGAGTGGGGATAAGGCGAAATGCATAATAAAAAAAATGAAAAATTTAAATACTATGTAAAAATAATGATTTTTTCTTTCTTGTTGTCAATTATATTAAATTTAATAAAAATATTAGTTAGTTTTTTTAATAGAGGGCGTATTTATGATGATGTTGTTTATATATTTTCCGTTAATGTGCCAATAATCGGACTTTTTATTTATTTGATGTGTATATTTTTGTTAAAAAAGAAAAATGATTATTAGGTATCATATCCCTGCCTCGCCCGCCGACAACGTCTCGATGACCTACGACGGCTTCGGTCGCGTTGCCAGCCGCACGGACAAAAGCGGGATGCAGACCTTCACGTACGGCAACCTGGACGAAGTGACCAGCGTGACGACCCAGTACGTCGGGCTTCCTGCGCAGACCATCAGCTACACCTACCATCCCGATGTCTCACGTCCACAAGTGTACTGGGTGACGTTGCCTAACCGCTGAACAAAAACTCGACTACGTCACCGTCTTGCATGACGTAGTCTTTGCCTTCGGTGCGGAGCCAGCCTTGGTCGCGTGAGGCGGCGATACTCCTTGTTTCGACTAGCTTGGTTCAGTCAATCACGAGGGCGCGGATAAACGTGCGCTCCAGATCGGTGTGGATCACGCCCGCCGCCATGGGAGCCTTGGCCTGCACAAACTGTACTTCAATGACGACGAACTGAACCTCAATTCTAGCCCGACAAGTCTTTGGGCGTCTTCCAGAACTGGCCAAGCATCTTTTTCCAGATGCCTCGGATTGTCAGGCCGCAGAACGCCAGGTAGAACGTCGGCACAAAGAACCAGAGCCAGGCGGGGAACTCGCTGTTAGGGCCAAAAAGCGCCGGGCTGGTGAGGGCGGCAAAGATCGCCGCGGCGGGGTTGAGCAAGTTGGGGAGCCAGGCCAACCAGTGGAACCACACCGGCGGGTTGAACGAAGTGCCCATGAGGCTCGCCAGAAGTGCCGGGGCGGCGTAGGTGATCGCCGTGAGGCCGGGCAGACCAAGAATCGGGACAATCGCCCAGCCGCCTGCGTTGCCCGACGCCTGCTGGCTTTTCTTACTGATCAGAGAACAGTAGGTCGCCATGCTCACGTTCAGAAGTGCGGTTACTAAAATCAGCACCTGCGCGGCCAGAAACCCCGTCCATGCCATGCCCGTGCCCAGCGCTGTGCAGAGGAGTGCGGGGAGCACAATGGCATAGAACATCACGATGGGGCGCATCGTGGCGGCGGCCTTACCGATCAGGATCTGGAGGGGCGTGTTGCGCGAGAGCAAGAGCGCGTTCCAGGTCTGTTTTTCTCGTTCCGACGTGATCGTCATGGCGGCTTGGAGCGGCATCGCGATCATCAGCACCAGCGCCTCAATCACCACGAGAAAGCCGTGCATGCCCCAGAAAGCGGGCTTGGGATCGGTCGTTCCCGCGGCCAGAGACATGAGATAGAACATCCCTGCATAGAGCCCCAGAACCGCCAGAATGCCAAGAGCTTTCTCCGTGACACGGGTTCCCAGCTGCTTCTTCTCTTGGACGCGGCGCTGCGCCAGAGTCTCTTTCTGAAAGACGGGGTTATTGACAATTAAGTGAGCCCACCACTCCTGAAGTGTGTGTGCGGAAGTGTTGGTCTCCGTTGTCTGGGGCGGTGTGGGAAGTTGGATTTGACGCTCTGCCTGGTTCTGTCCGTACATGGGGCCTCCGAGTGGTGTGTATCTAGGTGAAATTATGGCATTTTCTCTCACATTTAGCCAGAAAAATCTTTCGGTGCACTCCAGAGCTCGCGCTGCATGCGCCTCCAGAGCGCGACGCTGACACTGAGCGCGAGAGCGGCGTAGGCAAAGGGGAGCAAGAGAAACCCTTCGGCGACGCGTCCCCCCAAGGCAAGTGCGGAAAGGAGCACACTTACTAGGAGCGGGATCACCAGCAAGACACACCAGAGTGCTTTACGGCTTGCCTGGCGGACACTCGTGCTCCAGAGAGAGATGCGTAGCGCGA
>NZ_CBAYMC010000111.1:0-13886 GCF_964826245.1 Armatimonas sp.
GCCCAGACCCTCGCCACGCAGCGGCTCCGCAATGTCGGGATGGCCGTCATCACCGATGTGGGGGAAGAGAAAGACATTCACCCCAAGAAAAAGCAGCCCGTCGGGGAGCGCCTCGCACTTCTGGCACGCCGCGATGTCTACAAAGAGAAATCTCTGGTGGCGCAGGGGCCGACTTTTAAGGCCGCTGCTTTTGCCGGGGCAAAAGCGACCGTCACGTTCGCCAACACGGGGAGCGGTCTCATGGCCGCTCCTGCGGACTCGAATGGCGTCGCGGTGGAGACAGGGAAAGTTGTCGGCTTCCAGCTTGCGGGCGATGACGGCACGTTCTACCCCGCCGATGCCGTGATCGAGGGCAGCGATAAAGTAGTCGTCACCTGCGCCCAAGTGCCCTTGCCCAAGGCCGTCCGCTACGCCTTTATCAACTTCCCTATCACCAACCTCTGGAACAAAGAGGGCCTCCCCGCCGGGCCGTTCCGCTCGGACAGCCCCAAGTAAGCGAGGCGAAACTTAACTCAGGGGCTGGCCCAGCAGCCCCTGAATAGCACCTATATCTGGGTTTTTAAGGGAAAATGACAGGTAAAGCAATCGTCGAGAGCTATCTCGTCCGCCTGGAAAAGCTCGGGGCCGTGCGTGCCAAGCCCATGTTTGGAGAGTGGGGCGTCTATCTCAACGAGAGCTTCGCGGCGATTATCGGTGAGGGACGGCTGTATCTCAAGGTCAAGGGCGTGCCAGAGAACCTCGTAGAGGAGCTTTTCGGCAATCGTAACCAGCCCTACGACGGCGCAAAAAACTACGCCGAAGCTGAAGCGACCGACTTTGAAGACGCAGAGTGGGTCGCCGCCGTAAAAAGCGCCTTGCTGGCCGCGAGAGTCTACAAAGCTGAAATCTAGGCAAACTTGCTGGCAAACGGGTGGGGCTTACGGTAGGATGAACTGCCCATGTCTGACTTCCCGACACCCACGCCTACCCCGAAATCCATTGATGTTGCTGACCTTGCTGCTGGCCTGAACGAGCAGCAGCTACAGGCGTTTTTGCACACGCGAGGCGCGGCGCTGGTGCTGGCGGGAGCGGGGTCTGGCAAGACGACGGTTCTCATTCGGCGCATTGCACGCCTCATCGCCGAGGGCGTGCCGCCGGAGAAGATTCTGGTGGCGACATTTACCCGCCGCGCCGCTGATGACATGGCCGAGCGCCTGGCAAAGCTCCTCGGGGAAGAGGCGATCGCAGGGCTCTGGATCGGGACGTTTCACTCGCACTGCTTGCGCATCCTCAAGAAAGAGTGGGCGGAGCGCTTTGGCAAAGAGGGACGTTTTGATCTAGCCGACGAGTACTGGCAAAAGCGGGTCTGCCGAGCGATTCTGGGCAAGACCAGCCACTACAAGTCGCTCCCACAGCCGCCGTTTGGGCAGAACATGCGCCTGGACCCGAAGCTCGCGCTGCTGGCCGTCTCCGCGTCGAAGAACTGTGGCCATAGCTGCGAAGAGGCCGAGAGTGCTCTGACCCGCCTCTACCCAGACTGGGAAGAAGCGCAGGTACTGAGCGTCGCCAAGTTCTGGCGCTGCTACGAAAAAGCCAAAGAGAAGGAGATGGATGTCCTCTCGAAAGTCCCAGCCAAGCGCCTCGACTTCGATGATCTTCTCATTGAGGCGCTCTTTCTCATCCGTGACGATAAAGCGGCCAATGCGGAGTATCTAAGTAAGTTCGACTATATCTTAGTGGACGAGACCCAGGACACGAGTGAGGTGCAGTGGCAGCTTGCTCGCCTGCTGGCTAAGAAGCACGGGAACTTGTTTATTGTGGGCGATGTCGGCCAGAGCATCTATGGCTTCCGTGGCTGTGATCCCAAGCGCACCGTGATGGGCTTTCAGACCAGCTACCCCGGCGGTGAGATCATCCGCCTGCCCGCCAACTACCGCTCGCAGGGAACCATTGTGACGGTTGCCAACGAGCTCATCGCCCACGCCGAGCTCGACGACCGCTACCGACTCTTGATGGAGCCCACCCGCCTCTCCGCACAAGAGCCCTGGCTCTCGCAGCACTTAGACGCCGAAGCCGAGGCGCTCTGGGTGGTGGAGCGCCTGCGGGAGCAGATGAGCACCGAGCCGAACATGGCCTTTCGCGACTTTGCGCTGCTCTACCGCACCAATGCCTACTCACGCTGCTTCGAGGACGCGCTGATCAATGCGGGCATTCCCTACCAGATCACCGGCGGCACAAGTTTTTACAATCGCAAGGAAATAAAAGACCTGCTTGCCTACCTCCAGCTCTCCGTGGACCCGAACTCCGAGGCGGGCACCGAGGCCTGTAAGCGCATTCTCAATATCGCCAGCACGAAGTTTGGGCGGCCTACACGCTCGCTGGGGCCTGGCTTTGTGAAAAAAGTGGGGGAGCAGGCGGAGAAGAACAAGTGCTCGTTCTATGAGATGCTCAAAAACGGGGTCTACAACACCCAGCAGGAAGTGGCGATTCTTGACTTTCGTAAGCAGATCAAGGAGATCCACGAGGCAGGCGAGACCGCTCAAGCGCGCCTGGTCACGGCGCGGCTCACCGGCTACGACGACTACATTTTGAATGAAGAGGGCGAGAGCGAGGACGAGGGCGAGGGCTCTAGTCGCATGGACAACCTGGATGAGCTGGTCGCGGCGAGCAAGCGCTTCTTCGCGCCGGAGGGCATGCTGACATTTGTAGGCGGGCAGGTGCGCAAGGCTAAAGACGCGGGCAAGGGCCAGGACGCGGTGAACGTGATGACGGTGCACAAGTCGAAGGGCCTGGAGTGGCGCTGCGTCTTTGTGGTGGGCTTTGCGATGAACCTACTCCCCCACCACCGGAGCCTGCGCTACGTTGATGGTGAGCTTCTGATAGATAGCCTTGAGGAAGAGCGCCGCATCGCCTATGTCGCCATCACCCGCGCCAAAGAGCAGTTCGCCCTCTCGTGGCCGCAGTACCACAACGCCAAAGCCCTCGGGCCATCGCCCTTCCTGATCGAGATGCCCACGCTGGCGCCACTCGTAGACGATGCCCTGCGCTCCCAGCAAAAAGAAGACACCGACGACTCCCAAGCCCTCGCCGACGAAGAGTTCACCGACGAAGAGTACGAAGAGTAGGTCATTCCCTAGTCAAGCAGCTGCTTTTCGGGGAAGCGGGCGTTTTTGAGCCACTCTACTCCCATGATAAAGCAGACGGGGGTGAGAATCGGCAGGAGCTGGCCGCGTGCGACTCCTGAGAAGGCCCAGATGCCGGTGATCATGAGGCCGAGTACCCAGAAATTGGGCAGGATGGCACGCGCGGTGCCCATCTGCCGGGGCGTGCGACCTTCCAGAGTGGCAAAGAAAGGCAGGCTCTCGGGCTCGGGGCTGGGATTGGTCTGTGCCTTCCAGCTCTTGAGGTGATCCATTAGAGCGGGCGTGGTGCTCAGTGGGTAGCTCTGGAGGCGACAGGCGGCATGCTCCCCTTGGCCCCAGCGCAGCACGACGGCGGAAACGGCACGCACGGCAGCGGCGCGCCAGGTGAGGCTGACCTCCGAGAGCGCGGCACCGGTGAGAGCAAACTCGCGGCGCTCTCCGACAAAATGCAGGGTGCCTTCCCGCAGCACCAGGAAGCCATAGTCCCAGTTGCCCCCGCTGGCGAGGCTTCGCGGCAAGATACCCGGCGTCATCCCAACAAAGTGCGCGGTGTCGTCTGAGGTGAGCTTGCCCTGTGCGATCAGGCTCTGACGGAGCTTGGCGATCTCGTCTTTGGAGATTCCCAAGAACACGAAGAGAAGGGGATAGAGCGCCACTGCCGCCGCCGTTCCCAGCACCGCCACAAGAAGAGGCTGGGCGAGATGGACCCGCTCTAAAATGGCCGCGACAATCAGAGGGACTGCGGCACAGAGAATCAAAATCCCTAGGATCCCTCGCAGGTTCCGCCGCAGTCGCCACTGGTCGGAGAAGACAAAAGTATGCGAGGGAGGCGGAGCCGGGTAGTAGTCCTCGTCTGGGGTGGCTTGTGGCGCAAAGACGCGCTCTGCATCTTCGCGGGTGATGAGGTTGGCGCGGATAAGGTTCTCGGCGCGGCGCTGGGTGGAGGGGTGGGTGAGCAGTGACTCGTCCCAGCGGGTCCAGCTCTCCGGGCTCCCGTTGATCCGCGCCAGCTTTGCCAGCCCGGTCAAGAGCGCCAGAGGATCGCCGGTAAGCTGTGCGGCGAGCTTGTCGGCGGTGCGCTCCCAGCCACGTGAGAAGGCAAGCTGAAGAAACGTCTGCCCCAGAATAAGAAGCGGGACATAGAGCCAGGCCAGCGTGGCACTGTCGGGGAGGCGTGGCACGAGAAAGATCATCAGGCCGATTAAGACAAGTGGGGAGTTGAGCCAGCCCAGAATCGTGGCGTGTTTCTGCTTGAGGTGCCCGAGCTCGTGGGCGATCACGGCATTGGTCTCGCGGCGGGTGAGGGAGGCGACAAGCTGATCGGTCAGGGCGACAATATTGCCGTGCGCGGCGAAGGCGTTGGCAACCAGCGCTTTTCCCGTCTGGAGGTAGAGAACCTGGCGCACAGGAACTCCCATCTGGCGGGCTAGGGCTTGCACACCCTCAAAGAGCGGCCCACTCTGAAGCGCGACGGTCGTGATGCCGCGTGCGCCCACCAGCGCGGGCAACAAGAACCGTGCAACAAAGCCCGCCACCAGCCAGCCAATCGCGCGGTGCAGACCCGGATCGCGCCAGAGTGCTGCCCGAAGCTCGGGTGCCTGCGAGGCGAGACGCAGAAGAAAGAGAAAGCTTCCCCCAAATAACGCGCCCAGAGCCAGAAAGAAGCAGAGAGCAGGGACATACTGAATCAAGTACTGCCCTCCAGTCTCGGCGAAGACATCTCGGAAGGTCGTCTCGTTTTTCTGGAGGCGGCGGATCACCGGATGGGAGATCAGGGCGCAGGTTAGCTGAACCAGAAAGAGAGGGAAAGCCACACTGCCCATTCCCCGGACAAACGCAAACTCAGGGCTGGGCGGCCCCAGAAACCAGCCAAACACTTGCTCAGGACGCAGAGCAATGGACATTCCCAGCCAGATCGGGGAGAAGAGCAGGGTGCCGTGGTTGAGCAGGCGCAGATAACCCGTCGCCACTGCACGCCGGGCGTCGTCGGCAGAGAGCGTCTCCAGAGCAATCTGGGCGCGGCGGCGAAAGATCAGGGTCGCGATGACGGGAACCAAGAAGAGCAGAAACGGCGGGCCGAGAACCCGCGCGAGATCGGCGGTGTCCCAGCCCACGGCAAAGGTCAGCGGGGCGGCACGGGCAGCAAGCTCTCCCGAAAACTGACGGAAGGGAGTGCGGCGGCTACGGGGTAGAGAGAGGGGAGCTTTTTCGGAGAGCCCTTGGCAGAGCACGTGCCCCGCATTGGCGTTATTGAGGCTGATAGAGACACTCAGCGGATCTGGCTTTCTCTCGATAAAGAGTGCCTGGAGCGGGCGAGGATCGAGCGTGCCGCGCACTTCCAGCAAAGAGCGGGAGACAGGAAGCTGTGCCACCAGAGCAAAGCCCGTGACCTTGGGAGGCTTGACAGGTTTGGTGGGCTTGGCACCCTCGCTCTCGTCTTCGTCGGTGTACTCTTCGTCGTCCCATTCCTGAAGCGGATAGACCCGCAGGTTCTCGGGCGCGGCACCAAACGCCTCTTGAAGTGCCTGACGAGCGACTTCATTTGCAGGAGCCTTGAGCCAGCCCTCTGCTGTGAGCTGCACGGAGAGCTTGGTTCGCGCAGCATTCAGCGAGAGACGGAGCGACGGTAGCTCGGCAGCACGGGCAGTGAGAGTGAGTAGCAGGCAGAGCAGACAGAGAGCAGAGCGCATGGGGAAACCTCGGCAAGAAATTCCCCATCTACCTGGCAGTTTCCTGCACAGTAGGCAAAAGGCAAAGCACTCCGACGCAGTGGTTCACTTTTACACGCGGTTTGACACGCGTAGCCGTGTTGAGTCAGAGATATTTCGTTTCAAGAGTGTGATTGGTGATAGTGTGAGTACAAAGAATCTGTTTTCTCAGACGGTTGAGGTTTTGCTTAGTTGTCGTATTTTGAATCGTTTCCTTGAACTTGGTCGTTGTCATCGCTATGCTGTCGCGTTGCCTTCTGACCCAGTAACTTAACGAGATACGACCAAAAATGTAGTTAAGCATGTCTAATCGAAAACATTATGCAGAAAAGCCTGCTGGGGTTCAATATTTTGATTTAAATCCCATAAGCAATGCCATAAAACACAATATTGAAATATTTTTTGTTTGACTATCAATCTTAAGAAAATAAAATAAAATACAAAATATACAAAATATACAAAATATTTTTAAATTCTTAAATCTATAAAAAACAAAAAACAAAAAACTTAAAATATTAATAAATGTCAATACTGACATGACAAGATTGAATTTCTCAGGAATCATATAATTTTTCACCTTCCACATTGTTCGAATTAAATTATTTAATCCGAACAATGTGAGGCTTTATTTAACCATTCTCTGGAGCGCTTTACCATGCAGACCGTTGCCGCCCTGAAAGTTTCCGCGCGGGGCAACACTGCCCTGCTAGAAGCCCTCAAGCGCCTCCCCGGACAGCCCTTTGGCAGGCCACAGAGCCTTGCCCACGCCGCAGACCTCGATGCCGCCACCAGCGCCGCCAAAGCCAAGTGGCGACACGCTGCTGAGGGCCTCGCCGAGCACGTGGCGCACCTCGATAGTGACAACAAAGCCTGGTACGCCCTAGCCTCACGCCTCTATGGGGCGGAAACGCCCGAGGGAGCGCTGCTACGAAGCCGGGTTCCCGTGACGACAAAATCCTAGCGCTCTGGCGTACAATAGGGCATGTCCATACCCCTACTGGCAGTGATTGCGCTGACTGCCCCTCTGAATTCATCTTTGCAACAAAAAGTGACGTCTCCCAAGGCGTTCTTTGGGTTTTCGATAGGCGATGACTACAAGCTCGCCAACTACACGCAGTTTGCGGCGTACTGGAAGCAGCTCGATAAAGAGTCCGACCGAATGGTGGTGCAGGAGATGGGAAAGACGGCGGAGGGGCGGCCTCAGCTCATGGCAATTGTGACCTCGCCCGCCAACCACAAAAAGCTCGCCACGTATCGAGAGATTGCCGCACGACTGGCGCGGGCCGAAGGGCTCACTGAGGCCGAGGCCAAGAAGCTGGCGGCAATCGGAAAAGCAGTGGTCTGGATTGACGGGGGACTCCATGCCAACGAAATACTGGGAGCACACCAGCTCATCGAGACGAGCTACCAGCTCATCCACTCCAACGACCCGGAGGTGAAGCGCTTTCTCGACGACTGCATTGTTCTTCTTGTCCACGCCAACCCCGATGGCATGGAGCTGGTCTCGGACTGGTACATGCGCGAGCCCGACGAGAAAAAGCGCAGCTTTGACATCCCGCGTCTCTACCAAAAGTACATCGGCCACGACAACAACCGCGACTTCTACATGGGCACCCAGGCCGAGACAAAGAACATGCTCAAAGTCCAGTACGAGCAGTGGTTCCCCCAGATTGTCTACAACCACCACCAGACCGGCCCGGCAGGCACGGTGCTCTTTGCCCCGCCGTTTCGTGCGCCCCACAACCACAACGTGGACCCGCTGGTGGTGACGGGAATTGACCTCGTGGGCACCTCGATGCACAACCGCTTTGTGCTGGAGAACAAGCCCGGCGCGGTGCGGCGCTCGCAGGCAAGCTACCAGACCTGGTGGAACGGGGGGCTGCGCACCACGACGTACTTTCACAACATGATCGGCCTGCTCACCGAGACCATCGGCAGCCCAACCCCGATGGAGATCGCCTTCACGCCCGATAAATTAATCCCGCAAGAGGACTATATCTTTCCCATCACGCCGCAGACCTGGCACTTTCGGCAGTCCATCGACTACTCCCTCACTGCAAACTGGGCGGTACTAGACATTGCGTCGCGCCATCGAGAGCAGTTTCTCTACAATATCTACAAGATGGGCCGCAACGCCATTGACAAAGGCAGCCGCGACACCTGGACGGACTACCCGCGGCGCATTGCCGACGTCAAAAAGAGCGCCAAGCCAAGCTTTGCCGCCCTGCGCGCCCCCGAGCTGCGCGACCCGCGTGGCTATATTCTCTCTGCCGACCAGCCAGACTTCCCGACCGTGGTGAAGTTTATCAACACACTCCGTCAGAACGGGATCACGGTTCACCAGGCAAGCAAGGCATTCACGGTGGGGGAGAAAACCTACCCTGCGCACTCGTTTGTGGTCAAGGCCGCGCAAGCCTTTCGCCCTCACGTCTTGGACATGTTCGAGCCGCAGGACTACCCCAATGACATTCCTTACCCCGGTGGCCCGCCCAAGCCACCCTACGATAATGCCGGGTACACACTGGCCTACCAGATGGGCGTCCAATTCGACCGGGTTCTCGATGACTTCACGGCCCCGCTAGAGGTGATTTCAGGAAAGGCGAGCGTCATCCCTGGCAAGCTCACGCCAGGGAAGGCGGGCTGGCTCGTGGATCATGCGGTCAACGATGCGTTTTTGGTGATCAATCGCGTTCTGAAAGCGGGCGGCGAGGTGCACTGGCAGCTGGAGGGTGGCAAGTGGTTTATCGCCAACACGCCTAAGACGCAAGAGATCGTGGCAAAGGCGGCGATAGAGCGGGGGGTGGACTTCGCAGGCGTCGAAACCGTTCCCGAGACTAAGGCTCTGCCACTCAAGCCGCTAAGAATCGGGCTGTGGGATCGCTACGGGGGCTCGATGCCCTCAGGCTGGACACGCTGGCTCTTCGAGCAGTTCGAGTTCCCGTTCCAGGTGGTCTATGCCCAGGAGCTGGATGCGGGAAACTTAAAAGAGAAGTTCGATGTGCTGGTCTTTGTGGACGGTGCCATCCCCACTCGCGAGACGGCAGGGCGAGCGGCTCTGCCTTCAGCACGCTCCGCCAACATTCCCGCGGAGTTTCAGCCCTGGCTTGGCTCTGTGAGTGTGGGCAAGACCGTGCCGCAGCTCAAGGCGTTTCTGGAAGCGGGAGGAACGGTGGTGACGATCGGAAGCTCGACGGTTCTGGCGCAGCACTTGGGGCTCCCGGTGCGCAACTATCTGGTTGAGAAAGGGACTCAGAAGCCGCTGGAGCAGGCAAAGTTCTATGTTCCTGGCTCGGTTCTGCGGGTGGCGGTGGACAACACGCAGCCGCTCGCCCACGGAGTTTCTGCGCAGGTGGATGTTGCCTTTGATAACTCTCCGGTCTTCGCGCTCACCGACTCCACTTCTATGGTCAAGCCCATCGCCTGGTTCGACTCGGCGGAGCCGCTGCGCTCCGGGTGGGCGTGGGGACAAGACTACTTAAAAGGCGGAACCACGATTGCGGAGGCGAGTGTCGGACAAGGCTCGCTTTTTCTGCTAGGCCCCGAGGTCGCAAACCGCGCTCAGCCCCACGGCACCTTCAAGTTTCTCTTCAATAGCCTCTATCTAGGCCCCGCAAGAGCGGCACAGAGCAGGTAAAACCTCCTCTGTGCCAGAAGGGTTTAGTCTTCGAGAGCTTCTTCGCTGAGCTCTAGGTTGTGGTAGACGTTTTGCACGTCGTCATTGTCTTCGAGCGCATCTAAAAGCTTGAGGACTTTCTTCTGCTCCGCCACATCCAGCTCGGCCATCGTGGTGGGGATCTGCTGGATCTCCGCCGACGACGTGGCGATCTTGGCCGCATCTAAGGCGTCGCGCACCGTGGCAAAGTCCGTGAAGCCTGTGGTGATCTCAAAGCCGCCGTCGTCGGTGGGCTGGACATCTTCCGCACCCGCCTCAATCGCGATCTCCATCAGCGTCTCTTCGGTTGTCACGCCCGGGTCAATCATCAGAATGCCCTTACGCTCAAACATATACGCCACGCTCCCCGAGTCCCCGATACGCCCGCCGTTCTTGGCAAACGCGCTCCGAAGCTCTGGGAATGTCCGGTTGATATTGTCCGTGAGCGACTCAACAATAATCGCAACCCCGCCGGGGCCGTAGCCCTCGAAGGTGCGCTCGTCTAAGTTGCCGCCATCGAGCTCACCGGTTCCCCGCTGGATCGCTCGCTTGATCGTATCCGCAGGCACCGACGCTTGCTTGGCGGTCTGAACCGCCATGCGTAGCCGGATATTGGTGTCCGGGTTGCCGCCGCCCTTGGCCGCGATAATGATCTCTTTTGCCAGCTTGGTAAAGAGCTTGCCGCGCACCGCGTCTTGCTTGCCCTTACGCAACCGAATATTATGCCACTTGCTATGGCCAGACATAGTTCTTAAAATCCTCCGTTGGATTTTACCGCATCACCGCCAAGAGTAGGCTAGCGACTACACGGTGTCGTGCTTATTCCAGCTTAGAGGGAAAGAAAGTCGATTGCCGTAGACAAAGCGAATGAGCTGGAGGTCGCTCTCCCGTGCACCGACTTCCCGCCACGGTACTGCTCGATAATGCACTCCCTATTTTTCATGTAAGCACCCGCTCCATAAAGCGCCAGCGGCTATGAAACTCGGTGGGCACTTCGACGCCTTCATAGGCGGCGCAGTCGGTGAACCCACTGGCCTCATAGAGACGGTGCGCGGATGTCATAAAGATGCCCGTATCAAGGCACACGCTCTTGTAGCCGAACGCCCGTGCATCGTCGAGCAGGCGTTGTAGGGTAAGCTCTCCCAGCTTCCTGCCGCGAAACTCAGGCCGGATATAAATGCGCTTGAGCTCGGCAACCTCCGGGCGAAGAAGGCGAAGTCCGCCCATTCCCGCGAGCTGGTTCTCTGCCATGACGAGATAGAAGATGCCCTTGGGCGGCGGATCACCGCAGACTTTGTCAATAACGCCGGGGACGTAATCGCGGATGGGCATCCCAACGACCTCATTCACCGGCACGCCAAACAGGCTCTCGATCTCCGTGAAAACCCACGATAAGTACTCAACATTGAGCTGAATAAGCTCGGCCCTATGCGAGGCGACATTGGCAACGATGAATTCGGGGTTTGGCATTTTTAGTATGGTTATTCTGATGGAGGTATGGATCTGTCCGCTTGAGCGAATAATTAGGTGGCGTTATCAACGCCAACCCTCACGCTTAGCACGCTCGGCCTCAAGTGCCTTGCGCTGCGTATCGCGACTACGCCTAATGTTTTCGGTAACCAGATAATCATATCTTGCATGCTTTGCGAAGTAAGGTCCCAACCAACCATCTTCATGAGTGAATGCCATCGACCATGCAAGGTTAATCGGGAAAACGAGGTAGTCCAACACGTTGCATTGAGTCGGCAACGAGTCAGTCAGCAGCGCCGACACCCCATCGTTCGACATCACGACGACCTCCGATGCGACTTGTTCGGCGTAGCGAAGTTCAGCCTCTCGCTGGCAAACGGACGGGAATGCGCCTGAGCTAAACGTATGCCAGAGGAATGCCTCGATGTTGGCTCCTTGAGCATTCTTTGCGTATATCGAAACCCACTCGTCGAGAAGCTTCCGGGTTTCTTGCTCCGTGAACCTTCGGAGAATCCGGCCTGGCCCTACTTCGAGTTCAAGATTGCGAGGAGTCTTCATGGAGCCACCTAACTAGTATTTCTGCCGCCGTGGTCATAATGACGATTTTGGTGTGTTGTGCCGCAAACAGCTGTTGTCAGGCTTACTGTGAGATTTTTCACTTTTTGTCAGAAATGCCCTTTCTCAACCGTTCTGTAGGCGAAGGTTACTCCCTATCTCTACAGGGAACAGTATACCAAGAAAATGACAAGATTTTAAACTTTCTGGACGCTCTTGCTGCGCTCCTCTTCCTCTACCGTGATGGACGGAAAGTGAAACTGCGATGATCTACCCCCATGTCCTCATGCGCCAGCCGCTGCTACGCCGACGACCAAGCTTGCGGTTGATACGATGCCATCGTTCGCGCCCAACACAGCAGCACGTAGCCAGCCAATTCGATCCGTACGCTGCAATTCTATGTGGCGAGACGGAGCTGGCGTCCCGTCCGCAGCAACAAAGGGTTAGGCTGCGCTCGGCTTGGCTTTCCATCAAGCGCGGGTGTTTCTCTCAGCAGTAACAGCGCGCTGGCCGACCACTTCCACCAAAGTCGGGAACAGCCTGCCAAGACGCCACGCAAGTCTGGCACGACCCGGTAGCACGATCACGCTCTTGTTCCTATCGACGGCGGCAAGCGTTTCCTGTGCGCATTTCTCAACAGAGTAAGGGGGGCCGGCCAACGCCGTAAGGAATCGACGCGCATCAGGAGCCCAGCCGATCTTGAAGTCGCCAGGGTTTTCGCTGTCCAGAATCGGGGTTTCGATTGCAGCAGGGCATAGAACGCTCACCCGCACACCGCGCGCGGCCGCCTCGATACGCAGGCTGGTGCTCAATCCAACCACGGCGTGCTTGGTTAACGCATATGGGGCCAGCAGGGGCATCGGTCCCAGACCCGCCAGCGAAGCGGTGTTTATGATATGACCTGAGCCTTGCTTGAGCATGATTGGATATGCCGCCAATACACCATGCAGCACGCCATACAGATTGATATCCACGATGCGCTGCCAAGCGGGCAACGGAATCTCGTCAGCCTCCCCCGCGACGGCAATTCCCGCGTTGTTGAAGACATAGTCTAGTCGGCCATGTTCGTTCGCAAAAGCTTCGATGCAGCCTTTCAGCGCTGTTGCGTCACGCACATCCACTGATACCGCCTTCGCATTTGCGCCGCATTCATTCGCAACAGATTGCGCTGCTGCAAAGTTAATATCCGCGACGCAAACCTTTGCGCCGCGTGCGATCAAAGCTTTTGCCAAGGCGCGACCTATACCTGATCCACCGCCCGTGATAAATGTGGTCTGATTTACGTATGACTTCATTGTGGTCTTTCTTGAGAATCTAATACGTCGAACAATGATTGAAGTTTTGGGGACAATGAGCGCGATTTCGATGTGCAGGGCACCGTGCTATTTTGCGCAGCTTAACGGCATAGATCAGCGGCGGCCCGCTTTGGGGCCGTCCGCTGCAGCACCGGGTTCGGCGTTCTTTGTCCCTGCGTAGATCGCCTGCACCCGCTCGGTCTCGGCAAACGACAGGCCCTCGCCGACTGGCTGCACCGAGCGGAGAACGTCCGCTCGCGCCTCCGGCCCGACCGCCCGCTCGATTACCCAACCCACCAGATACTGAACCGCCAGGCAGCCGGCCGCCGTGGCGATGTTCCCCTCGGAGACGAACGGTCGTTCGATCACCTCCACACCAAACCCCTCCAGCACCCCCTTGGCCGTCGGGTAGGTGGTGGCTGGCTTTCCGTCCAGCAGGCCAAGCGCAGCTAGGATGAGTGCCCCCGAGCACATCGACCCGATAAGTTGGCGAGACGGGTCGAGCCGGAACTGGGCCAGCCACGCGGCGTCCCGGCACTTAGCGCGGGTGCCGGGGCCGCTGGTGAACAGGACAATGTCAGCGGCGTTGGCGTCCGACAGCGGGCCGTGGATCGGGACGGGCAGGCCGGTGCTGGACGTGTGCTGAGGCCGGTCGCCGAGGACACGGACGGACCACCCGGGGGCCCGGACCCGCTTGAGCAGATCCCACATGAAGAACACGTCCACGTCAGTGAACTCCTCGAACGCTACGATCACGACATCCACCGGACTGCCCTCCATCGCCGAACTAGTGTTTCTGCCGCAGCTGTGTTTGCTCCCTCGTGGGGAGAGTTATGCCGCAGCGGTCATAATGACGATCTTGGGGTGTTATGCCACAAACGGCTGTTGTCAGGATCACTGTGAGATTTTTCACTTTTTGTCAGAAATGCCCTTTCTCAACCGTTCTGTAGGCGAAGGTTAACCCTACCTCAGGGAATAGTATAACAAAAAATGACAATGATTTCAAACTTTCTGGCCGCTCTTGCTACGCTCCTCTTCCTCTACCGTGATGGACGGAAAGCGAAACTGCGATGATCTACCCCCA
>NZ_CBAYMC010000112.1:0-13852 GCF_964826245.1 Armatimonas sp.
GCCATCACTTATCCGTTTGCGGACGCCGAAGGGCCAAACGGATAACAAAATAAGTCTGCGATGCTTCTGTGAATCGAAACAATCGAGCTGCACCAGCGTAAATTCTGTTTTGACGCCCGATGACTCAAACTGCGGCTTCCATCGGGCCCTGGAAACCTCCAAACCGCTTCGCTGACAAAACCGCTTGGCATGTCGCTCACAAAGACGATCCAAGGCGCAATGTACCCCCCAGGACACGCAGAGGATAGCGGGAACACAACACACAACTAAGGTGAGAATTAACAGCGCTCGTGCCATCATACACCTAAACGCGGTATTTTTTGGGCAGCGTCATTGCTTTATATTATGCCACAGAATATTCCAGGGTGGGCGGGTAGAATCAGTGCATGAAGCAAACGTGGAAGAACGGGCTTCCTAGCTCGCCGGACTACTTTCCCCTCGGGGTTTGGCTTCAGTCGCCGGAGAATGCGTCGCGCTACGGGGCGGCGGGGATCAATCTCTATGTCGCGCTCTGGCAGGGGCCGACGGAGAAGCAGCTCGCGTCGCTAAAGGCGGCGAAGATGCGGGTGGTCTGTGAGCAGAACGCGGTGGGGCTGGCGCACAAAGACGATCCGATTATCGCGTCGTGGATGCACGGCGACGAGCCCGACAACGCGCAGGCGATCATCGACCCCGTGACGGGCAAGAAGGGCTGGGGGCCGTGTGTGCCGCCGCAGAAGATCGTGGACGACTACAAGCGGCTCCGTGAGAAAGACTCGACCCGACCAATCTTGCTCAATCTTGGGCAGGGAGTTGCCAACGATGGCTGGAAGGGGCGCGGCGCGGGCGCGAAGCTCTCGGACTACCAGACCTATGTGCAGGGCGGGGATATTGTCTCCTTTGATGTCTACCCCGTTGCCAGTGGCCTGCCGCTGGGGCTCGTGCCAAAAGGCGTGGATCGCTTAATCGGCTGGACGGGCGGGAAGAAGCTGGTCTGGAGCTGCCTGGAGTGCACGCGCATTGATGGCAAGACCAAAGCCACGCCTCGGCAAGTGCGCAACGAGACCTGGCGGGCGATTATCCACGGCGCACGCGGCCTGATCTACTTTGTCCACCAGTTCCAGCCCAAGTTCAACGAGCACGCGCTTCTCGACGACCCCGAGATGCTGGCCTCCGTCACGGCGACCAACAAGCAGATTCAAGCGCTGGCAGCGGTGATCAACAGCCCGCGTGGAAAGCGTCGCACGCAGAACGGTGTGGAGCAGCTTGTGGTGGAGCACAAGGGAGCCACCTATATCTTTGCCGCCGCGACAGGCGATACCCCCGTGACGGTCGAGCTAGACTCGTGTGGCAAGCTGGAGGTGCTCGGTGAGGGGCGCACGGTCTCGGTCAGCGATACGTTTGCCCCAGACGATGTCCACCTCTACCGGATGACCGCAGGATGACGCTTCCGCGCATTGTGGTGATTGGCATGGGCGGCACGATTGGCATGGTGCGCGGGGCCGATGGCGCACTCCGACCGGCGGCGTCGGTGGGGGAGCTGCTGGATCAAGTGCCCGCCGCCGCACGCTACGCCGAGCTGACTCTCGTGCCGCTGGCGTCGCTGGATAGCACCAATCTTGCGCCACACCACTGGGCCGCGCTGATCCATGCCGTGGCGCAGGCACATGGGCAGTGCGACGGCATTTTAGTTCTGCACGGCACCGACACCATGGCCTACACCGCCACCGCGCTCTCGCTCGCATTGCCACGCGGCGGGCACCTGCCGATTGTCTTCACCGGCTCGCAATTGCCTCTCAAGAGCGACCACACCGATGCGGCGCGTAATCTGATCGGGGCGCTGCTCACGCTACGCCTTGCCATCCGCCGCCAGATCTCCGAGGTGATGATTGTCTTTGGGGATCGGGTTTTGCGCGGCAACCGAGCCATCAAGACCAGCGAGATTCGCTTTCCCGCCTTTGATTCCCCTGCGTTTCCGCTCCTGGGCGAGGTGACGGCGGCAGGGATTCGGCTCACCGGGCTCCACACCGAGCGCACACAAAGCGCCGCCTTTACCCCCGACACACGCTTCGATGGCGCGATCTTAACCGTGGACATGACCCCTGGCCTGCCGCCTGAGGCGCTGCGTGCGGTGCTGCACTCTGGCCACTGTCGCGGCCTTATTCTTCGTTCTCTTGGAACGGGTAATGTCCCCAATGTCGGGCCGCTCTCACTGGTTCCCGTGATTCAGGAAGCCACCGCTGCTGAGATTCCTGTGCTTATCACCACCAAGTTTGTGGGCGGCTCAACGCGTATGGGCCTCTATGAGCCGGGGCGTGACGCGCTCGAAGCAGGAGCCATTCCCACGGGCGACCTGACCGATGTGGCGGCGCAAGTCAAGCTCATGGCCGCACTAGGGCGAGGCATCCCGCCCCATGCGTTTCTGCTGGCGGACATTGCAGGCGAGCTCACGGTCACGGAGGACATGGAAGATGAGTCCCACTGAGTTTGTGGAGGCGGTTCAGAGCGCACTGGAGCCGCACCGCGACGCCGAAAAAGCTGCTCCGATGGTGCGCTACATGCGCGATCACTTCCCGTTTCTGGGCCTCAAGCGCCCGGAGTTTCAGCTGTTGGTGAAGCCCATTCTCACCGCCGCAAAGCCCGTCGCCGACGGAGCCTGGCTGGCTGAGGCAGCGCGCCTGCTCTGGGCGCTGCCGGAGCGCGAGTATGCGTACGTGGCCGTGGACTTGCTTGCCAAGTACCAGAAGAGCCTTACACCGAGTAGCTTGCCATTGCTCCGAGAACTCATCACCACGAACTCCTGGTGGGACAGCGTGGATGGGGTCGTCGGGGCCGTGCTCAGCCCGCTCACCCTGCGCCTCCCCGAGCTACAAGCACAAATGGACGAGTGGAGCCGCGACGAGAACTTCTGGCTCCGACGCGCGGCGATCTTGCATCAGCTCAAGCACCACAAAGCCACCGATAGCGAACGTCTCTTTGCCTACTGCCGCGCCAACGCCGCCGACCCGGAGTTCTTCATCCGAAAAGCTATCGGCTGGGCGTTAAGAACCTACGCCTACACCGACCCGCTTGCTGTCCGGGCGTTTGTCGAGGCCAATAAAGCACAGCTCTCTGGCCTCTCGGTTCGCGAGGCGCTCAAGCATGTGATTGTCCCCCCGCCGGGTGGGGGTTAGGGGGCCTTCAAATACCCCAGATCGGCCATCCACTCCTCAAAGCGCACTTGCCAGGTGCCAAACGGGATTCCCTTGCGCGCACTGATCGCGCCGCCGTGACCGCCGTGACCGTAGATGTGCAGCTCCACGGGGACCTTGGCGTCAAAGAGCAGGTTGTAGTACTCGACGGTCTGCTTGGCATGAAACGCATCATCGAGGCCCGCGCTGGTGAGAAAGGCGGGGCCGGCCCCAGCAGGGATCTTAAACTCCATCGGGGCCCAGCCCGCGTAGACCAGCGCGACAAAGTTGGGGATGCAGCTCTCTCGCTCGATAGGGTCGGTGGCGTCGGGCTTGCCCTTATCGTTGCGCATGTGGATTAGTGCGGCCAGGGCTCCGCCGGCAGAGAAGCCTAGAATCCCGACTCGCTTGGTATCAATTCCCCACTCTTTGGCGTTGGCACGGACTAAGCGAAACGCACGCTGGGTATCTTGGAGCGCCTCGCCCTCGACCGTGTACTTGTAGCCCGGCGTGAAGGCCAGTCGGTACTTCAAGACCGCCGCCGCAACCCCGCGCTCGTTGAGCCACTGTGCGATCTGCGTCCCTTCATTGGGCCAGCCCAGCTCGCGGTGCCCGCCGCCCGGCGCAACAATCATCATCGTCCCCGTCGCTTTTTCTTTGGGCGGCAGAAAGACCTCGATAATCGGGTTGTGGACATTCTTGATATTGAAGTACTGCCCTGGCTTGGCATTGGGTGGGGTCAGGATCTCTTTCTCGTTCTGTCCTTGGAGCGTCGGGTGGCCGGGCGGGTAGAGCGGGAGTACCTGCGACTTGGTTTGCGCGTGGGCGGGGGCCAGAAGCGCAAGGGCAATAAGGCTTAGAAGAAAAGCAGCTCGGGTTTTCATGTGCCCATTGTACCGACTACTTTGGCGAGAACGTGCTATAATTTCCCCGTCATGACATCGTCTACTTCCTCAACTCTCACCCGGCGCGGCTTCTGCGCACTCAGCTTTTCTCTTCTCTCGCTGGCCTCATTTACTCTGATGGGCTGTCCTTCGAGTAACAATGCGGGAGGCGGGACTTCGGGCGGCGGCGCGACGGGCGCGGTGCCGGGTGTTCTGCGCTACCCGATTGCCACGGAGCCGTCCACCCTAGATCCGCACCGTGCTCAAGACGGCCCGACGATTGATCTGCTCCAGAATGCGCACATGGGCCTGGTCGGCTGGAACGACAAGACCGAGGTCGCGCCGATGGCTGCCAAAGAGCTGCCGAAAATGAGCGCGGACGGGAAAGTCTACACGTTCACGCTTCGTGAGGGCATCAAGTTCCACAATGGCCGGGAAGTGACCGCCGACGATGTGAAGTACAGCCTGACCCGCGCCCTCGACCCAAAGCTCGCCTCGCCCGTGGCAGGGAGCTATCTTGATGATATTCAAGGTGCGAAAGAGCTGGCCGCTGGGAAAGCAACGGAGCTCACTGGCGTGAAAGTCATTGACAAGCGCACGGTTGAGATCACGCTGGTCGGCTCGCGGCCTTATTTCTTGGGCAAGTTCACTTACCCGACGGCCTATATTCTTGCCAAAGAAGAGATCGAGAAAGGCCCCACCCTGCCCAGTGGCGCAAAGACCATCGGCTCCGAGAACGCGGCGGGTGTTGGCTGTGGCCCCTTCAAGCTGACCAACTACACGCCCCAGAAGTCCGTGACCCTGGAGGCTAATAAAGACTTTGTACTCGGTGCGCCTAAGCTCACGAAAGTGGAGCGCCCGATTATCTTAGACACCAAGACCGCTCGCCTCCAGTACGACTCGGGCCTCTTAGATATTGTGGCTCTGGAAAAAGGTGACTACGAGAAAGACAAGTCCGACCCCAAGTACGCAGGCCAGGTGCAGACCTTCAACCGCGCCTCGACTTACTATGTTGGGCTGAACCAGAAGGCCTACGCGCCGTTCAGTAATGCCAAAGTGCGGCAAGCCTTTGCCTACGCTACCAACAAAGAGGAGATCAAGAAGGGGATCTTGCTGGACGTCAACACCGCCGCCGAGTGTATCGTCCCCGAGGGCATGCCTGGCTATGATCCGGCATTCAAAGGCTATCCCTACGATGAAGCCAAAGCTAAAGCGCTCCTCGCTGAGGCAGGCTTCCCGGAGGGCAAGGGCCTCCCGCCGCTCACGCTCTGCTTCCGCCAGCAGCAGCCCGATATCGTCAAGACCGCCCAAGTGCTCAAAGAGCAGTGGAGCAAGGTCGGGATCACGGTCGAGCTGCGCGAGATGGAGTACGCCGCGCTCATCCAGGCCATGGACCGCGATGAGATCGTGTATTTCCACCGCTGGGGCGCAGACTACCCTGATCCGCAGAACTATCTCTCGCTTCTCTTAACCACCACAGGCGCTGAGAACCACGTCGGCTACTCCAACCCCGCCTACGATGCCCTCTGCGCCGCCGCCGATATCGAGACCGACCCCAAGAAGCGCCTCGAAATGTACGCCAAGGCCCAGCGCATGGTCGTGGACGATGCCCCGTGGATTCCGGTCTACTACCAGCGCGATATGGAGCTCGTCAAAACCCACGTCACCGGCCTCAAAGACGGCCTCCTCGGCCACCTCCCGCTCGTCTCGGTTGAGGTCAAATGATCCTGAACCCACGCCACCAACGGGCGGCTAAAGCGGCCCGCTGTTGCGGCAAGAAGGCTAAAGCCCCCTCCCACCAATCTCCCCTCCTTCCCAACCTCCTCCCAGGATTGGGAGGAGGGGCTGGGGGAGGAGGGCCGTGATCCGCCTGATCCTCACGCGCCTTGGGCTGGCGATCCCTACCCTGCTGGCGATCTCGTTTCTGGTGTTCTTTGCCACCTATCTCTCGCCTGCCGATCCCACGGATATCTTGCTGGGGCAGCACGCGACGCCCGAGAGTAAGGCGCGGTTGCAGCACCAGCTTGGCTTGGATCTTCCACCGCTGGTGCGCTACGGCAACTATGTGACAGGGATTGTCTTTCGTGGCGACTTTGGGCGCTCGTACTTTAACAATGGCGAGCCGGTGATGGCGCTGATCCAGCGCGGCTTTCCCAACACGGCGACTCTGGCGAGCTTAGCCTTGCTCTTCTCGCTGGGAATCGGGATTCCGACTGGGATTCTGGCGGCGGTGAAGGCCAATAAGATCGTGGACCGAGCCGCGATGAGTGCGGCACTGCTCGGAGTTGCGGTTCCCTCGTTTGTGCTCGCGCCACTCCTGACGCTCTTTTTCGCCGTCCAGCGAAATCTACTGCCACCCATGGGCTTTGCACTGGGGGATACCAGCCGGATGCAGCCCCCGTTCTTTATCCTTCCGGCGATTGTGCTCGGGGCGCGCTCCGCAGCGCTGATGGCACGCATGACCCGCTCAGCGATGCTGGATGTGCTAGGGCAAGACTATATTCGAACGGCACGGGCGAAGGGCTTATCGGACGGCGTGGTGCTCTTTAAGCACGCGCTAAAGAACGCCTTTCCGCCCATCATGACCGTCGCGGGCACGACCTTTGGCTACCTGCTCTCCGGCTCGTTCGTGGTGGAGACGTTTTTTCAGATTCCGGGCCTAGGCTACCAGTCGATCTTCGCGATCCAGCAGCGTGACTATCCCGTGATTCAGGGGCTTGCCTTGCTCATGGCCTTTATCTTTGTGATGGTGAACCTGATGGTGGATATTCTCTACGGTGTGCTAGATCCCCGCGCACGCTCCGCAGGGGGCAAGCGCTGATGCAAGAGCTCAAGAAAAACAAAATCGCCTTTGCTAGCCTAATCTTTCTGGGACTGCTGGTGCTCGTGGCGCTCTTTGCAAACTTTCTCGCACCGTATCCGTTTGCGGAGCAGAAGCTAGTGGATCGGATGCAGGGCCCGAGCGCGGCGCACCGGCTCGGCACCGATGACCTGGGACGCGATATTCTCTCCCGGCTGATCTACGGCGCACGAATCTCGCTCTCGGTGGCGGTCTTGGTAGAGCTGTTTGTGGTGACCATTGGCGTAACAGTCGGGCTGATCGCGGGGTTCTTTGGCGGCTGGGCGGAGACGGTTCTCATGCGCATCACTGACACGCTGCTCGCCTTCCCCGATGTGCTTCTCGCGATTTTACTTCTCGGGACACTCGGTGCGGCGGCATCCAAGCCCGAGATATCGCTTATTCTCGTGGTGCTCTCGCTGGGAATTACCGGCTGGCCGCCGCTGGCACGCCTCGTCCGTGGGCAAGTGCTTTCTCTGCGAAAGCGCGAGTTTGTGGAGGCAGCGATTGCGATGGGGGCGAGTAACGGGCGGATTCTACTCAAGCACATCCTGCCCAACCTGCTCTCCCCGATTATCGTCGCCGTGACGGTAGACGCGGCGGGCGTTATCTTAGCCGAAGCGACCCTCTCGTTTCTGGGGATCGGTGTCCAGCGCCCGTTTCCCTCGTGGGGCCGCATGATCAACGACGCGCTCGACTACTACCGCAGCGAGCCGCGTCTCGTCTTCTGGCCCGCCATCTGCCTCTCACTTACCGTCATCGCCCTCAACTTCCTCGGCGACGGCCTCCGAGACGCGCTCGATCCCCGAAAACGCCAAGGACACTAGAAAAATCAGGCGGGAGCTGGCCGACTAGCGGCTTAGGAGGCTGCGGATCATTCTTATTCTAGCAACGTTTCTGTGCACCAGCAATGCCCCGTCTTGAAACGAGCGATCTCGCGGGCACTAACGCCTGCTCTCCCGCAGGTGCTTCGCCGAGCACGAACTTGGCGAGCACTTACCCTAGGAGTATAGCGACGGGAATACTGGCTTGTGGTGCGGCTAGCGGAGTAACGCTCTCTGTCTCGGCGAGGTTACGAATATCACCCCAACCGTTAGATCCGGGGTTTCGATGGACGTAGAGACGGCGGTTTTCGACATCAAGCACCCAGTACTCGGGAATACCAGCGCGGGCGTAGAGCCCGGCTTTGGTGGTGAGATCGTCCTGGATTGTGCTAGAGGAGACCTCAACGAGAAGGCGGATATCTTCTGGGCCGGGGTGCTGCTCGGTGTAGGCATCGGCGGTGTTTGTCGTTATAGCGATGTCGGGTTCTGGCTCGTCTTCGGAGCTGAGAACGATGGGAAGTCGGACGCGAATATGTTCCGCCCCAAACGTCAGTAGCGCTGACATTGCTCGGCGGATACTGGTTGCTTCACGCGGCGTGGGAAGCGGAATCTGATAGATCGTGCCCTGAAGCAGTTCCCAACGATCAGTTCCTAATAGCCCCAGTTCACCAAGCCGATGGTACTCGGTTCGAGTCCAGCGTTTGGGGTGCATAGACTAATTTGAGACAGGAGCCATGATGAAGTTCGTGTTGGGGAGCTTCAAGAGCCGTTGCGCTTCGCCGAGGACGAACTTGGCGTCGGTGAAGGGCGCAAAGCCCGTGTCCATCCAGCGGAGCTTGCCAGTCGCGTCTACGAGAAACGTGCCGTGGAGGGCCATGTCCTCGAAGTCGTCGAAGGCTTTCCAGGACTTGAAGGTCTTGAGATCCGGGTTGGCAAGAATGGGGAAGGGCATGGCCTTCATCTTCTTGACCTGCTCTTGTGGATCAAGGCTCACGGCGACGATCTCAATCCCGGCTTTCTTGAAGCCCTCAGACTCCGCGGCGAAGGCATTGACCTGCTCCATGCACTTGTCGCAGGCGGAGCCGAGGAAGAACAAGACGAGCACGGGCTTTCCTGCGTAGTCTTTGAGGCTGATTTTCTTGCCGTTGCCGTCTTTGAGCGAGAGACCCGGCGCGATAGGGGGCATCCAGGAGAGTGGCCCGAGACTCTCGATCTTGGGGCGGGGAAGTGCGAGGGGATCGGCAGGAAGAGCGCCACGCCAGTCCGCGGAGGAAGACACGCCACACTGCTGGGCGATGGGGGCAAGTGCGGCAAGAAGCGGAGTGTCTAGCTCGGCGCGGGCGGCGAGGGGACGGAGTTTTTCCAGCTCCGCCTTGGCTTCGTCGAGCTTGCCTGCGGCATGGAGCACCCGAACCAGAGTTGCTTGGGGGAGCACCTGGTTGGGGCGGCCTTTGGCGGCATCACGGGCCAGGGTGAGGGCCTTTTCTATCTCGCCCAGCTGGAGCCGGAGCAGTGCCTCACGCTCCTTGGGAAGCCCGGCGGCATCGAGCTGCTTGCTGGCCTCCGCCGTATTGTTCTCACCCAGCGCGGCGTAGCACTGCACCGCGGCGACAGCTTTCTCACTGCTCTTGAGCTTGGTGAGCTCATCGAGATACTGCTGGCCCAGAGCACGCTTGCCTGTGGCGTAGGCCGCGCAGCCCAGAAGGCGCAGGCGGTTCTTCTCCCAGTCAGACTTGCTCGGGACACTCTCGATCTTCTCGCTCAGAGCCGCTTCCCAGAGCTCGTAGCGCTCCAGGGTCTCCACAAGACGAGGCAGTCCCTGGCTGGCGCTCCCCGAGAAGCCTGCGAGCGTATTGAGCTTGGGATGGCGCGGGTTGGCGACGAGATTTCGCGCCACTTCCAGCGCTTTTTGGGGCTGGCCGGTGAACTGGAAGCTCTCCGAGAGCCACTGGTTGTTGTGGGCGTAGTTGAAGATCTGGTCGGGGATGATCTGGACACGGCCCATGTGCGCATGATCCACACGCGCCGACGCTTCCTGCGAGACAGCAGCATCGCTGTAGCGCTTGAGCTGGGTGTAGATATGGCCTTCCATGTGCCACATGTGGGCGCTTGCTTGTTGCGAGAGCCCGGACTTGTGCGCGGAGTCTAGCGCGTTTTCGTTGTTTGGTTTGTCCCAGAGGTGGATGCGATAGTGATGGATCGGGTGCATCGGGTTGGTCGCGAGCACTTCTTGAGCCAGCCGCTCCACTTCGTCTTGGCGCGGCTTGTCAAACGCCCGCTCTTGCAGTTCATGGGCGAGCTGCGCTGTGGCCTCGATATCGAGAGGATTATCGGCGACAAGCTTGCGGAGGGCAGCGATATACTCATCGTTCTTGCCATTGGCAAAGAGACTAATCGCGTCAATGTAGCCCTGCTCGCGCTTGCTGGCATTCTTGCGCTTCTCGACGGCTTTCTCGGCGAAGCCCTTGGCACGGGTGCGGTTGTTCACATTGGCGCGTGCCATGCCCCAGTAGGCCATTGCAAACTCAGGGTCGAGGTCGGCGGCTTGGCGAAACGAGCGCTCAGACTCAAAGTACCAGTAGGCATGGATCTGCGCGACGCCCTGCTCGAAAAACTTCTGTGCCTGCTTGTTTTTCGTGCTGGTAGGAAACTCAATCTTCGGGATTCCCTTCATCAGCACTGCTTTTTGGCGTGGCCCTTCGTTGAATGCCTCACCCTGCATCGAGTGTCCAAAGGCAGGTTTAACGGGCTCTTGCGCGTGGGCGAGAGCGGCGAAACCAAGAAGGGCAAAACAAGGCAGCACGTAGCGTCTCATACGAATAAGTTTCCTTTGGCGAATTGTACCCTGTCTGCATCCGTTGTGCTGGGTGAATTTTCATGGCATTGCTATAGTCGTCTTGCTTGAGATTCTTTCAAGCGCTGGATACCGAGCTGGGCCCAGTCCTCTTCGACGGAGGGCTCTGGCGGCCACTGCTCAAGGATGACACTCTGGCAGCGATCTCCCATGCGCTCTAGCGTCGTCGCAAAATCGACTAGGCCTGTTCCTGGCTCACAGCCGCGTATATCAAAGCCCATTAAGTGCCCTACCGGCTGAATCGTAACGTCTTTCAGGTGCAGACAGAGCGTGAGAGGAGCCAGATGATCCAGGACGGTTTGTAGATCTTCTCCCGCCCCCATAGAGTTGGCTGTATCCAAGCAGATCCCAACCAAGGGAGATCCTAACGTGTAGATGATCCAGGCGAGCGCTCTGGCTGAGAGCCTGCCGTGGTTTTCAAGTGCCAGAGTGCAGCCCTGCTCTTCTAAAACAGGCAGAAGCTCCTGGAGAGCTGCGATAATCTCCTGGGGTTCTGGCTCGTGATCGTGGGTATCTATTGCTAAACGGAGGAGTGGCGCGTCTAATTTTTTCGCCAAGGCCAGCGCTTTAGGGACATTGGCAAGCCCACGGACTCCCAGCTCCACTCTCAGTCCCGCTGCTTTCAATGTCGCCAGCTCGCTCTCGGTCAGTTCAAAAAGAGGGATATTGTCGCAGAGCTGGATGGTATCTAGTCCCGCCGCTTGGGCACGGCGCGCAATCTCCAGGGCCGTGAGTTTTTTAGCGCGTGCTGCCCAGGGCCAGGTGTAGGAGCCCACACCAAAGTGTTTTAACGTTACCATCTAATAGATTTCTCCTTACTTCCGCCTATTACTTGCCATGGACACCCTGGGTTCGGGTTTTGATGGCGTAGAGTCCCTTGCTGGCTGTGATAAAGAGTGTCTTTCTATCTTTGCCGCCGAAGCTGACATTGGCGGTCCAGCCCTCGGGCACGGGAATGTTCTCGATCTGCTTGCCGGTTTTATCAAAGACCGTCACGCCCTTGCCGGTCAGATAGAGATTGCCTTCACTATCGAGTGTCATGCCATCGGAGCCGAGCGAGCAGAAGAGCTTCTTATTTGCCAGGGAGCCGTCTTTTTGAATCTCGTAGGAGTAGGTCTTGCCAGCTCCGATATCGGCGACATAGAGCGTCTTGCCATCGGGCGTCCCGGTGATCCCGTTGGGCTGCGTTAAATCCGTGGCAACAGCTCTCAGGGTCTTGTGATCGGGCGTAAGAAAATACACGTACTGTCCGGCGGGCTGCATGGCTTTATCGCGCTTCCAGTAAGGCCGGACATAGAGCGGATCGGTGAAGTAGAGGCCACCGGTTTTCTTCGGGTGCACCCAGACATCGTTGGGGCCATTGAGCAGCTTGCCCGCGGGATCGGCCAGCACCACCACCGAGACTTTCTTATCTTTCCCAATCTTCCAGAGCTGATTCTGGTCATCCGCGCAGCTCCACAGGTTGCCCGCCGCATCAAAGTACATCCCATTGGAGCGCCCACACGGCTGCATAAACGTCGAGAGCTTGCCCTCGACACTCCAGACCAGGATCCGATCGTTGGGCTGGTCGGTAAAGTAGACATTGCCCTGCGCATCTGCCGTCGGGCCTTCGGTAAACGAAAACTCTCCGGCCAGCTTCTCAAGAGCCGCGCCCGGAGCAATCACAGAGGGGGTAGAAGTAGTATTCATGCCCTATAGTCTACCTGAACTTGACAAGAGTTATAACTAATGTTATAATTCTTGCTATGAAAGCAAAGATTATCAGTGTGGGAAACTCGGCAGGGATTATCTTGCCTAAGGAAGTATTGGACTCGCTGAAGGTAGAGAAGGGGGATACCCTCTATATTCGCGAGACGACAAGTGGTTATGAAGTCTCTCCTTACGATCCTGAGTTTGAGCGCACCATGGAACTCGCAGAGAAAGTCATGCGTGAGGATCGTGATGTCTTGCGACGCCTGGCCCAGTAGCCATGAAAGAGCCGATTTGGTTTACTATTGAGGAAGTTTTTGCGATACATGAGCGACAGATCTCACGATTTGGTGGCTCCCCAGGATTGCGGGATCAGGGTATGCTAGAATCCGCACTTGCTCGTGCTCAAAATCTCTGGAGCTATGGCGAGCCTGAACCAGATATAGCGGCACTTGCGGCAGCTTATGCCTTTGGAGTCATCAAGAATTATCCTTTTGTCGATGGGAATAAGCGCGTTGGCTATGTCCTTGCGCGTGTTTTCTTGCTCAAAAATGGCTGGGATACCGAGGCAAGTGCGGAAGACAAATATCTGACTTTCTATGCCGTAGCGGCAGGAGAGCGGAGCGAGGAGGAGCTGGCCGTGTGGATACGCAACCACACACAGCAAGTGAGCGAATGAAATTATTACCCATTCAGTACGAAGAGACGATTCGGGCAGCACTAATCGAAGACATTGGGGCGGGGGATGTGACGACGCTGCTCTCGGTGCCTGCGGGGAAGACGGCCCGTGGTGTCTTTCTGGTGAAGGCAGAGGGCGTGATCTGTGGGCTTGAGCTTGCGGCGTGTGCGTTTCGGCTAGTTGACCCCGCAATCGAGTTCACGCCGCTGGTCGCCGATGGGACGCGGGTGAGCTACGGCGATATTGTCGCCAAGCTCTCCGGCCCGGCGCAGAGCCTGCTCACGGGCGAGCGGGTGGCGCTGAATTTTTCGCAGCGGCTCTCCGGGACAGCGAGCTTGACGCAGAAATTTGTGGACGCGGTGGCGGGGACAAAGGCCCGGATTGTGGACACACGTAAAACCACGCCGGGGCTACGGACACTGGAGAAATACGCCGTGCGCTGTGGCGGGGGACACAACCACCGCGACGGGCTGGGCGATGGCGTGCTGATCAAAGACAACCACTTGGCAGCAGGAGGTGGGGTCGTCGCGTGCGTTTCAAGAGCGCGGGAGCATGCGCCACACACGCTTCGCATCGAAGTCGAGTGCAAGAATTTAGCGCAAGTGGACGAGGCAGTTGCCGCAGGGGCAGATATCTTGCTCTTAGACAACATGAGCAATGAAATGCTTCGTGAAGCCGTTGAAAAGATCGCAGGACGGGCGCTGGCGGAGGCATCGGGCGGGGTAAACCTGGCGACTGTGCGCGGGATTGCGGAGACGGGTGTGGACATTATCTCGGTGGGCGCGCTAACGCACTCCGCCGCCGCGCTGGACATCTCGCTGGACTTCACCGAGTGATATTCGGCCACACGGTTGTCGCGCTGGAGAGCTGTACCTCTACTCAGGACGAAGCCCGAAAATATCTCGCTCAGCCGGGGACGGTGGTCACGGCGAAG
>NZ_CBAYMC010000113.1:0-13673 GCF_964826245.1 Armatimonas sp.
AGCGGGTCAGCATCAGCGAGCCCATGCCCAGCGCAGCCCAGCTCACCAGGGCACGCCAGAGAAAGTCGCGCTTACGCCGTCGCCAACCGACTCCCAGGAGTCCGATCAAGCCGAGGGTCGTCACCACAGGGGCCTGCGTCTCCAAGCAGTACATCATGTAGCGCTTGTTCGTGCGCTGGGAGCCAAAGAGCGCGTAGCTGACACACCGGCCCGCCTCTGCCACCGAGCGCGGCTGCGACTGGCGTGTGCGGTAGAAGTTGGTCATGTGGGCAATCTCGGCCCGGTGTGGAATCCCCCAGAGCGCTCCGTAGATCGCCAGACCGGCAATGGCTCCCGCGACATAGGGAAGTGCTTGTTTGCGGCGTGCCCAGCCCAGCGCCAGGAGTGGCACGGGTAGAAAGATCACATAGGTTGCCTTGAAGGCAAGAGTGGACGCGGCAAGTAGCCCCGCAATAACGAGTCCACCACTTGTCCCCAGAGAGAGGCACCAGAGCGTCGCGCAGTGAATGAGAGTGGCAGGGAGCTCCATCAGGGCGAGGCGGCTGTAGCCCCAGAAGAAGACATCGGTTCCCAAAAGCGCCAGCCCCGTTACCGCTATCCTTTTGCCAAAACCCCGTCGCAGACCATCCCAAAAGAAAAATAAGGCGAGCAGTGAGGCAAGCACCGAGAGGCTACGTGCCGCGATGAGATGGACACCAAATTTTCCAAAAACCAAGCGCTGCGCTAGGTCGAGGAGTGGCATCAGGTTGGCGTTGTTAAACCCATCTAGGCGTGCCTGCCCAAAGAGAGTGGCATTACGGGCATTGTAGGTATAAAACCCCTCGTCCGTCCAGATTCCCGAGCTCCAGTCCAGCAGTGGCCACGGGTCTGCATCGAGCCAGAGAAGGCGCGAGACAACCAAGAAGACCACCAGTAAGACCAGCGCGAGCTTTTTTATTTCCGCGTCTCCATGAGACCTAGAAAGCGCTCGAAGTAGAAACGGGAGTCCATCGGGCCGGGGGAGGCTTCGGGGTGGTACTGGATCGAGAAGACCGGCAGGGTTTTATGGGTGAGTCCCTCAACCGTGCCATCATTGAGGTTGATCTGGCTGACTTCGAGCTGGTCTTCGGGGAGAGTGTTGGGATCGAGCGCGTAGCCATGGTTCTGGCTGGTGATCACGACCCGGCCTGTCGGGAGATCTTTCACGGGATGGTTTGCACCACGGTGGCCAAACGGAAGCTTGAAGGTGCTGCCGCCAAACGCACAGCCGAGGAGCTGGTTCCCTAAGCAGATTCCCATCACGGGCTTCTCGGAGGCGACAAGCTTTTGCACGGTCTCGACCGCGTAGCCCAGTAGCGCCGGGTCGCCGGGGCCGGGAGAGAGAAAGATGCCGTCGGGGTTGCTGACGAGCATCTGATCGGCGGTGGCGGTGGCAGGAAAGACCTCGGTGCGGATGCCCAGCTTGGCCAGCTCTCTTAAGATATTGAACTTGATGCCGCAGTCCAGCACGCTCACGGTGAACTTCGCATCACTCGCCTCAGGCCCCCAGAAGTAGGGCTCGGGCGTGGTGACCGTCTTTACCCAGTCAATCGCGTCGTAGCTTGCCGTGGAGGACTGGAGGCGGGCGAGCAGCTCAGCGCCTGTCTCTTCGGTGCTGAGCGCCCCCATCATCACGCCTTCGTGGCGAATCCGTCGGGTGAGGGTGCGGGTATCAATGCCCGTGATTCCCAGCACGCCCGCTCGCTTTAAGTAGCTATCCAGCGACTCGGTGGCGCGCCAGTTTGAGTAGGTATCGGCCAGCTCACGCACCACAAAGCCCGCTACTTGAACCCGCTTGCTCTCAAAGTCTTCGGGGGTGATGCCGTAGTTGCCGATCAGCGGGTAGGTTAAGGTGACGAGCTGTCCGGCATAGCTCGGGTCGGTGAGGACTTCCTGGTAGCCGGTCATCCCCGTGTTAAAGACCACTTCCCCGCTGGCTTTCCCCGTCGCCCCAAACGACTCGCCCTCAAAAACCGTCCCATCCGACAGTGCTAGAATTGCTTTCACGAAAAGACCACCTCTCCTCCCACGATTGTCATCACCGGCTTGCCCGTCAGCTTCCAGCCACCAAAGGGCGTGTTCTTGCCCTTACTCACGAATGACTCGGGGTCTACTATCCACTCCATCTCAGGGTCAAAGACCGTGATATCGGCGACAGTTCCCAGCTCCAGAGTTCCTCCGGGCAGGCCCAGAATCCGTGCGGGGGCCGTGCTCATCTGTCCGATCAGCGCGGCGAGCGAGAGGTGCTGCGGCTTGACTAAGTACGTAATTCCCAGTGCCAAGCTCGTCTCTAGGCCATGAATACCAAACGGCGCAAGAGGAAACTCCTGGTCTTTCTCGTAGCCCGCGTGCGGGGCGTGATCTGTGGCAATGCAGTCGATGGTTCCATCTTTGAGGCCCGCGATCATCGCCTCGCAGTCCGACTCCGTGCGTAGCGGCGGGTTCATCTTGGCGTTGGTGTTGTAGCCCTTGCACGCTTCGTCGGTGAGGCACCAGTAGTGCGGCCCAGTCTCAGCTGTCACGGGGGCTCCCCAGCGCTTGAGGAAGCGAATGATCTCCACTTCCCGCGCCGTAGAAACATGGAGCACGTGTAGGTGGCAGCCCGTCATCATCGCCAGGAGCCCGTTGCGCATCACGTCCATCTCATAGGCTTCCCGTGGCAGACCTTTTAGCCCCAAGGCACTTGCCATGTAGCCCTCGTTCATCACACCGCCGTCGGAGAGCGTGGTGTTTTCACAGTGGGCCAGCACGGGCAGCTCCAGCATCGCGGCATACTCCATGACCTTGCGCATAAATCCCGCATCTTGCACTTGAAAAGCATCATCGGAGACCGCGATTGCCCCTGCCCACTTCAAATCGCCCATCTCCGCCAGCTCCGTATTTTTTAGGCCCTTCGAGAGCGCCCCAATCACATAAAGTCGGGCTTTCTTCTCCATCATGGCGCGTGTGAGAAGATCACGAACGATCGGCGCGGAGTCTATGACCGGGTTGGTATTGGGCATACAAGCCACCGCTGTAAAGCCACCCGCAGCCGCGCTCCCCAGCCCCGAGGCCATGTCCTCCTTGTACTCTTGGCCAGGTTCTCGTAGATGAACATGAATGTCAATCAGCCCCGGACAGACCACTTTCCCGGTGCAGTCGTATTCTTCATGATCACCTGTAGCCCCCCCACCCAGCCGGATTTCGGTAATCATGTCACCTTCGATCCGAAGGTCCCCAATGCCATCAATCCCGCTCATTGGGTCAATAATTCGTCCATTTCGTAAAATCATAATATTAATCCCGCCGATTGAAATCGGCGTCAATAGGCGCAATCGCCAAAAAGTCGCTCCGCGAATGCTGCATCAAGGGGCTAGCCCTTCAACAGCAACAGAGCCGCCTTCCGTCACGTCTAAACAGACACGATAGCCTTCAAAAGCCACCAAGCCAACCAGCGGATCACCTTCCACTGCGAGAACCTCAACAATTTTCTCCAGCCCGCTCCAGTTCATGCGCCCCAGATAAACGTCTACAATAATTGAGGTTCTATTCGCTAACGTAGCTGGTTGGCTACGATCCCAGACGAGTGCGAGCTGCTCACAAAATGCCT
The DNA here is from genome assembly GCF_964826245.1 of Armatimonas sp. Classification (NCBI taxonomy): domain Bacteria; kingdom Bacillati; phylum Armatimonadota; class Armatimonadia; order Armatimonadales; family Armatimonadaceae; genus Armatimonas; species Armatimonas sp. The sequence continues at coordinate 3,608 of NZ_CBAYMC010000113.1, forward strand.
CTGGTAGAGCCAATGTCCCACTGTAGCCGGTATCCAGCACAAACGGAATCGTTGCCCGTCTGCCATCCGAACCGATGACAGCAAACTCTACCATCGGGCGAAACTGGCGAATCGCTCCCCGAAGCATCAGGCAGCCTGCTTTCGGCGGGGAAGAACTCCACCAATGGTCTCGACAGCAGTGTAGCCGATCCGCAACGCACAGAAAACGCCCTCAGGCCGTCTGACTCTAATCTGCCGACTCGCCTCTAGGCCGGTATTCGCGATCACGTAATCCCCCGACTCGACATCAATCATGACAATCTTGCCAAGGTTCTCGTCGTTTTCAATGGAGGTGCGAAGCTGGCTCGTATAAATTGCCTCACCACGAGCAACAATTTCCTCTTTTGTATACTGCTTCTCTTTCATGCTAACTTTTCCTCCAACCATTCCAACAAATCCGGTGATTCCTCAAATGCCTCACGAGTGATGGCATTCACCCCGACAAAATCAGGAATATTCGCAATACCTTGAGTCAAAGCCCAGTCGCGAAATGCGAGTAACTCAGGGGAGTCAGGCAAAGCAGACTCAGGATCGTCAAAGTCTTCCAGTCCTGCCGAAAGTAGCGCCAAAAACTCAAGGTACGACTTTGCCACCACTACCGAGTAGTCTGCATCCGAGTCCAAAAGCACGATGGGCTGCTGCGCCAGCGGAGCTTCTTCGACAAACCAGAACGCGTAGAGAGAGCCATTTCGCGTCCAGCCAAAGGGAGCTAGAAATGCATCAAGCCCCGGTTTTCCCGACCAGTAATCTACCAGCGAAGCCCCCCGGCCAGGTTCAAAAATCTGGAAGTTCAGCGCGTCAGGGTGGCCACTAGGATTCGTCTCAAACCACGCCGCAAGCGGCTTGAGGAGTTCCTTGATTCCTCCAATCACCCTTCCGCTCCCAAAAGAAGATAGAGAACAGCCATTCTTGTGGCGACGCCGTTGGTGACTTGCTTCTCGATCACGGAGCGGGGCAGGTCGGGGACGTCGCCGGAGATTTCGAGGCCGCGGTTCATCGGGCCGGGGTGAAGAATAATCGCATCGGGCTTGGCGGCGCGGAGGGCTTTCTTACTCACCCCAAAAAGGTTGCAGTACTCACGGGGTGTCGGGAACAAGGCTTTGGACTGGCGTTCTAGTTGCAGCCGCAGCACCATCACGACATCGGCGTTTTCCAGGCCCTCTTCCAGGTTGGTGTGAACCGTGACAGGGAGCTTATCGGACTCCGTGGGCAGGAGGGTTTTCGGGCCAACTAGGTGCACATCGGCACCGAGCGTGTTGAGGCCCCAGATATTGCTCCGGGCGACACGCGAGTGCAGCACATCCCCAACAATGGCGACTTTGAGGCCCTCGATACTGCCTTTTGCATCGCGGATCGTGAGGGCATCGAGCAGGCCCTGGGTCGGGTGCTCGTGCATGCCATCGCCGGCGTTGACCACGGGAATATCCACCCACTCGGCAGCTTGGTGGCACGCACCGCTGAACGGGGTGCGCATGATCACGAGGTCTGCCGTGAGTGCTTGCAGCGTCAGAAACGTGTCGCGGAGGCTCTCGCCCTTGCTGGCGCTGGACGCATTGCCGCTGATATTGATCACATCGGCGCTCATGTACTTGCCCGCCGCTTCGAAGCTGGAGCGGGTGCGGGTGGAGTTTTCAAAGAACATCGTGATAATCGACTTACCCCGCAGGGTTGGGACTTTCTTGACATCGCGGCGCAGCACTTCTGAGAACGTGGTGGCGTTGTCGAGAATTGCCTCAATCGCTTCTTTTTCGAGCCCTTCTAGGCCCAGCAGATCTCGTCCGGCTAGGTTCATTATTTCTCGTCTCCTTTGGCGATCGCCACAGCATCTTCTCCATCGAGCTCGGCAAGCTTCACATTGATGCGCTCGGTGCGCTGGGTTGGGAGGTTCTTACCCACAAAGTCGGCGCGGATCGGTAGCTCGCGGTGGCCTCGGTCAATCAGAACCGCAAGCTGGACGGCGGCGGGGCGGCCAAAGTCCATGAGAGCATCTATGGCGGAGCGCACGGAGCGGCCCGTGAAGAGCACGTCATCCACTAAGACCACCGTCTTGCCGGTAATGTCAAAGGAGATACTGCTGGCACGAGCCTCGTGGCGACGGACGGCGTAGTCGTCGCGATAGAGCGCGATGTCCAGACCGCCGCAGGCCACGGAATGGCCTTCGATGCGCTCGATCAGCGAGGCAAGGCGAGCAGCGAGGGGCTCGCCACGCCGGAGGACGCCCACAAGAGCGATGCCTGTTGCGCCCTTGTTACGCTCGACGATTTCGTGGGCGATCCGGGTGAGGGCCCGCCGTACATCGCCGCTATCCATGACCTGTGTCTCGTTCATAAAAATGCTTTTCCCAGCAAAACGCCTCCCTGGTTCTCTAAAGAGAGAAAGCAGGGAGGCGCAGGAAAAGCCGCACCAACGACTTTGTTGACACTAAGTTCTCACGCACATCCTTGTTTGTCTCTCGGGACAGTGTCTACCTCACAGGATAGCGTACAAGGCAATTTGCAGTTGTCTGGAATCAGTGTAGCACGCCCACGGCGCACTTGCCAATCTTATTCAAAGGTCTCGCGCTTGGGCTCGTTACTCTCGTCCTTGGGCTTTTCACGCGTGATCTCCGGCGCATTAGCCATACGAATCGTGCCCATCTCCTGAGGCGTGGCCACGGGAGCCACCACAGGTGCCACCAGATCGCGGGGAGCGGATTTGGCAACCGCCCGAAATGGCAGGGCGATATAGAGTTCCACATCCCCGGAGCTAAAATCCATCAGTGCCGTGGCACTTGAGGGAATGCGCTTGGGTAAAACCCGATCGTCTACGTTCACGTCGCGATGGGCCAGTTCCCCGCCGGGAAGGGAGACTTGGTACTTGACGCTTCGAGCATAGGTGTCCCCATTGAGGTTATCGGCCGAGAGTAAGCGGGCCATCACCGGTGCGCCGTTGGTAACCAGATGCTCCGCCCGCGCGAGGTGCTGGCGAAGTTTCATGGGGAAGTACACTAGGCCTGCAATGCCTGCGAGTAACAACGGGATACTAAGTGGAATACTGCCCCCACGCTTCGTAATGGCAAGACCAAACAGAGCAAAGCCAACCGCGAGCAACACTCCGGCGACTCCGGTGAGAAGAAGCACATTGGGCCGATTGCGGTCGGGATAGTCCTCAAAAGCGATAATCCGTCGTGGAGCCGCATCCATCAGCTCAAGCTCGGGTACCCAAGCATCATCGACGTTTATATTCATAGCCATGGTGAAAAATTCCTAGTGATAGTAGTACTGTCGCCAGCCCGGTTGGTTATCCGGGACAAGATGGCTGAGTTGTGCGGCCAGTACGGCAATGGCTGTCTCGGAAAGTGAGAAACCGCGCTGTTGAGACGCATCCAGTGGGTCTCGGAGAAGCCGAAGCCGAAAGAGCATGTCATCGGAGGCAATCGTGAGGATCTGCCGAATCTGGTAGCGCTCCAAAAGGTCAATTGCCATCCGACAGGCTTCCTGAAGCTCAGGCTCAGGGCTTAGCTCCAAAGTACGCTGGAATGCCTCACAGGAGCCCGAAAGATGTCCCGCTTGCTGCAGGACGACACCGCGCTTAAAGTGGTGCGCAGGCTCAAACGGATCGAGGCGAATCATCTCATCGGTGAGGCGCAGTGCACGGTCGTACTGACCACGGTGAAGATAGGCGGTGGAGAGAAGATCACGCGCATGAATGGAGCGCTTTTTGAGATCAAGTAGGGCTCGTCCGTGACGAATCGCATCATCGTAGCGACCAATCTCCAGACAGACATCGGCGAGGGCTTCGCGAGAGACGGGGCAATTGGGGACATGCGCCACTGCCGTCTCTAGTATCTCACGGGCCTCTCCGGCCCGACGCCACTGCCGAAGAAGGTTTGCCAGGCGGACGTAGCCACGGGTTGAGTCGGGGAGCGCGTGCACCAGGGTTTTGAGCTGGGCTACAGCCTCCTCAATCCGCCCGGACGCAACCAGCGCATCGGCTTGATGGAGCCAGCGCCACTCGTCCGCGGGGAGAGGAAGGGAGTCCACCTCTGAAATTATAGACGTTGCCTTGCCTGCCACCGATCCTCCATGAAAGGCATTATACTCATTTTTTCTAAAAAAGCTTCTCTGGCATAGAAATTGCCGCACAATTGCGTGTTTTCTTACCAGAAAAAAGGATGAGGCACACGCCCCTTGGTATCAAAGACAACCCCTTCAAGCTCAAGACGACGGCGCTGCTCTGCCGCAAGCACGGGCGAGTAGCGTGCGACCCGTAGTGTGCCATCACTGCCCACCACGCGGTGCCAAGGGACTTTATCTTCTTCCGCACAGTGCGCCATCGCGCTCCCGACGGTTCGAGGGCGTGAGCCCACCCGATCCCCCACTTCCCCATAACTCAGCACAAAGCCCGCCGGAATCGTGCGGACAAAAGCATAAATCGCTTCAAAATCGTCCATACTCCGGCGGGCCTCTCAGGGGGTCTTTGGAGATCCTAGTCTAGGATCACGACCCGGACTTTACGGCGACCATACTGATTGGCCACACGATCCGAGTCGAAGGCGAGGTCAATGCGCATCCCCTTGATCGCGCCCCCCGTGTCTTCGGCGCGGCACTCGCCATAGCCTTCGACATAGAGCCGCGTTCCAAGCTTGATCACGCGGGGATCCACGGCAACCACGCCAAAGCGCACACGGGTGTTCATGAAGGTGCGGTTACCCCACGGCCCATTCTCGCCGGGGCCGTAGCCCGTAGCCATCAGAGTGAGAACGCGCTTGCCCTCGTAGCGGGAGAGTGAGCCGAGGCTAGAGCGGGAGCTGAGTGTTCCACGAGAGACTGCCGTCTCTTTTTTTGCCGGGGCAACGACCTTCATGGACGCAGGAGCAGCTTTGGGAGCACTTGCGGGAGCGGCTTTGGACTCGATCGCAACCTGCATCCCCTCGCTCAGAGGAGTGTTAAGTGGCACGGAGATCTTCTGATCTTCCGTCAGGGTGAGGTTCTGCTCTTGCAGAAGCTGACTCACCGTCGGGGCGCTAGTACGGAGAACGTGATTCTCCCCCTTGATCGTCAGGATCACGGTTTGCACCCGGGTTGCGCTCGTCTGTGCAAAGGCTACAAGGCTGGTCAGAGCGACCAAGGTAGCGGCGACAGGGCGCGTATGGGTTGTGAAGGGCATGGATGCCTCCTTTCTCGGTGGGGAGGCGCAAGGCCACCCTCCGCAGTCAGAGACGAACGCCAATTTGGGTCCGCCAATCGGCAGGATTGCCGACATGGTGTGTTTTAAAAAACGTTTCCGCTTTTGTTAAAACCAGTTGAGTATAGCCTTGATGACTGCTACTGTCAACCTATCCTTCTCTATATACTTATTATTTGACAGTTATTCATATATGATTAGTTGTAAAAAAATATTAAATCGGCACAAAGAAGGAACGCCACTTTGTGGTGCCTAACCCTAGAATCGAGTATCCTAAACTATGTCTTTTGACCCCAAGCGCTATGTCATTAAAGTCCAGGGAAACCGTGAGTACCTCCCTGTCTCCGCCCGCCTCATCTGGTTTCGCAGTGAGCACCCCGACTGGGGAATAGTCACCGAGGCCATCGAGATCAACCACGAGAAGCAGTTCGCGGTCTTCCGTGCAAGCATCTTCAACGAGGACGGTCGCCTGATCGCCACGGCCACGAAAAAAGAAGACCTGAAAGGCTTTGGCGACTATATAGAGAAGGCGGAAACCGGCAGTGTTGGCCGTGCACTGGCCATGTGTGGCTACGGTGCCCAGTTCGCTCCCGAGCTTGAGGAGAGCGGTCCGCGCCGTGGAGCCTCCGCCGGGCCGCGTATGGCTCCGCCGCCTCCGGGCCCAAGCAACTATGGCCCCCCGCAACGCGTTGCTCCCGCCCCGCAAGCCGCGCCTCCGCTGCAGCAGCGCCCACCCGCTCCGGTGATGCGCGACGAGCTTCCCCCGCCCTTTGACGAAGACGAGGCACCGCGCGCTCCTGCTCCTGCGCCACGCCCAGCTCCAATGCCCCAACAAGCGCGTCCCCTGCCCCCGCAGGCCGATCTACCCGCCGACTTGCCGCCCATGCGCACGGCTGCCTCGCTACCCCGTCCCGCACCGCGCCCCATCCCTAGTGACCCCGGTCCTGGCATGCAAGCACGTCCGGTCTCGGCGAATGCCCCGATCCAGCGCGTTCGCGAGCCTGAACGAGAGATGCCCGATCCCGGCGGCGATGATGAGATGGACGATCTCGATGATCCGTTCGCCGATGAAGATGCCCCACCACCGCCCCCACGCGGTGTAGCGCGTCCTCCGCAAGCCCCCGCGCGACCTGCGCCTCGTAAGCCCGCGCCAGATAGCTTGCTTTAATTTTGGAATTAACACGTCCGACGGAGCTGAAGGCCCTGCTGGAGCGGCATGGGCTTCAGCTCGCCCGGCGCTTTGGGCAGCACTTTCTGGTGGACCGTAACCACCTCGATAAAATTATCGCCGCCGCTGCGCTCACCCACGACGACACGGCTCTGGAGATCGGGCCGGGCGCGGGCGTGCTGACGCGTGAGCTGGCCAAGCACGCAGGCTCAGTTATCTCCATCGAGCTGGATCGCAACTTACCTGCGGTGCTTGCGGAGGTGATGGCGGAGTTTAGTAACTGGCGCTTGATCGAGGCCGATGCCCTCAAGTACGACTGGAGCACGCTGGGGGCGACCAAAGTGGTGGCCAATATCCCCTACAACATCACCTCGCCCCTTATTGTGAAGATGCTGGAGCACCGCCCTGTGTTCTCGTCCATCACGCTTCTGGTACAGAAAGAAGTCGCGGATCGGGCAAAGGCAACTCCAGACTCTGGTATCTACGGCTCCCTCTCGGTGTTTATGCAGTTCTACGCCACCGTGAGCATCCCGGCAACCGTCCCACGAAACGCCTTTTTCCCACCGCCAAAAGTCGAGTCAGCGATCTTGCACCTCACGCCACACGCCACGCCTCCTGTGGATGTACCCTCTACCGAAGCCTTCTTCGCCGTCAGCCGCGCCGCATTTGGCCAGCGCCGAAAAGTGCTTCTGGGAGCGCTCTCGCACGGCATGGATCGCCCCCGCGACGAGATTCTCGCCGCGCTTGAAAAAGCAAATGTAGATCCCCAGCGCCGCGCCGAGACGCTCCACCTGGAAGAGATCGCCGCGATTGCACGCGCTCTTTTTAGCCGCCCCATGGAATGAGGCGTCTGCAGTAGCCTGCGGCTGCAAAGCCCGTGCCGGGCTGGCCTCCCCCCCCCGGCGGCATCACCACCGACCCCCTCCGGCACGCGAAGAGCTCGTCGGTGGTTAGGGTCTGCGCCAGAGTCCTTCCAGTGTGTCTTGTGGTTTCCAGCCCAAGAGGCGCTGCGCTTTTTCGGTGCGGCACTGGTCATGCGGAAAATCGGCGACGCAGTTAAACTCCTCGTAGGGGCTGGGTAGCGACGGTGCTTCCAGAGCACACTTAATCGCCCGCGCCGCGTCCTGCCAGGTCAGCATCATCGCCGAGGTTCCGTGCTCGCTCACCGTGTCAGGCTGGGCGAAGCCATTGAACATGAGATTCGGAACTTCTAGGTCGTACCACTCCGCCAAGACTCGCATCGCTTCATTGCCTAAAAACTTGCTGTGGCCGTAGAGATGCCGACCAGGCCGGGTTGGGGTATCCGAGGCAAGATGGTAGTCGTAGAGAGAGTCGTTCTCGCCGTGGAGCGTGATGAGCTGTGGCCCGGTCTGCACAACGCGGCGAATGCCCAGTATCGCCGCCGCCTGCCCGATATTCCACGCCCCCAGCGCATTGACCGCAAACGCCCCCGCAAAGTCAGGGCGCACCACCGTGAGATTGATAATCGCGTCGCAGCCTGTACAAGCATCTGTCACAGAGCTAAGCTGGCGCACATCCAGATGCACCTCCTCATGCGGCGCGGGCAACGGACGGGCAATCGGTGCTTTGGGATCTTGCGGCTTCGCTTCGGCCAGCGGCGCGATATCGGCGAGGCGCAGTGTGTAGTGGTCTTTAAGTGCATCGGCGACGGTGCGCCCAATCGGCCCACCGGCACCTAGAACTGCCACTTTTCGAATTGCCTCTCGCGAGGCAATCGGCTCCACTGGCCCCAGAGTCTCGCGCCAGGGCTTGCCGCCGTCGGTCTCGGGCCGCCCTGGTGCCTCACCCACGTGCCGCACTACCCAAGGCTTCGTATCATTCAGAGATTGCCGTACTGCCTCGGCCGCCTCGCCTAGAGAAACCTCACCCAGCCGTAGTACCGTCACGCCCAGCCCCGTCGCACGCGCCACTTCTTGAAACGAGAGCTCGGCGAGTAGCGGCAGCAGCGTCTCTTTGTTGCGCGTGGCGCGAGGTCGCCAGTTGGTGCCCAGGTGCCAGCTCTGGGGAATCCGTGAGAAGAGCTGCATGGTCGAGATCACGACCACGCGCTTTAGCCCCACATCGGCGGCGGCGCAGGCCAGCGCGTAGCTTGCCTGAGTTGCCGCGAGAAAATCCAATGGTGGTGGCGCCCAGATCGCTGCCGTTGCGCCACTCTCCACTAAGATCGCGCCCAGCACGCTTGGGGTTGTCTCGGGTGCGCCGTAGTCGAGCTGCGGCGCTCGTGCAAAGCCGAGAACCTCATTGCAGGGCAGCGCCCCAAAGACCAGTGTACTGCTCATTAGTAGGTGCAGCGCCCCCCCGAGATATCGTAGCACTGGGCCGTGACAAAGCTTGCGGCGTCCGAGCAGAGAAAGTGCACGACGCTGGCAACTTCATCAATTGTGCCGGGCCGCCCCATCGGGATTTTTGAGAGGAGCGCGTTCACTACTTCTGGCGTCATCTGCTCCAGCATCGGGGTGGCGATCTGTGCGGGGGCAACGCAGTTGACCCGAATCCCCTCTTTTGCCACTTCCTTGCCGACGGATTTTGTGAAGCCAATCACGCCCGCCTTGGCCGTGGAGTAGGCCGACAGGTTCGGGTTGCCTTCCTTGCCCGCCACCGACGCAATACTCACAATCGCGCCACGCTGGGCCTCGCGCATGGGCCGAATTGCCGCGCGACAGAGCCGAAAGACACTGGTGAGGCAGATTTCGAGCACCGCATCCCAGTTCTCATCCGTCTGCTCCCAGAGCGGCACGCTCGCCCCGGTGATTCCCTGGCAGTTGATGAGCATATCGAGCCGTCCGTGGGTCTGGAGCACCTGCGCCACCAGCGCATCCGCCGCGCTGGCATCGCGCAGATCGGTCTGCAAGTCCGCAATCGAACCCGGTCGGTCCGCCGTCACCACCGTCGCCCCAAACACCGAGAGCCGCGCCGCCACCGCCTGTCCAATACTGCCCGCTCCACCGGCAATCAGGGCAACGCGCCCCGTAAGAAGAAGATCGTCCGTCATGCAACCAGATTCGGCAGGGAGCAACGTGCTTCCTCTATGCCTGTTTACGAATAAAGGCTGCCAGCTCGGCGAGCTTGTCGGTGTTGAGGTAGTCCACACCCGCGCGCCAGCAGACTTCCCAGCCGGCGGGGTTGTCGGGGGCGGCCCAGAAGCGAATGGTGCGGCCTTGGGTGTGGGCTTGCGCCACCAGATCCGAGAGTTTCTGGCGGTCTGCCGCGCCCATCAGGCCGCTTCCGTACCACTTGAAGAGCGTAAACCAGCTCTCGCTGATGAGAGGAAAGAGCGCGACGGGGAGGTTCTTGCCTAGGTCGTCAGGGCGGCCATCCAGGGTAGCGAGGCGGTTTTGCTCAGCGGCGAGAATCTCACGGGGACGGTCGCCGGAGAGGATTACCGTGATGGCGCGGCGCTGGATCTTGCCGTTCTCGAAGCGCGTGACCATCGGGGCGTAGGGCCTGAGCACCTCTTTGAGGGCGGCATAGACGCGTGCGCCGTCGGTCTTGATGTCCACAAGCAGTGTCAGCGGTGTGGCTTCCGGGTAGACGCTTCCTCGGTTGGCTTTCACGCGCTGCCAGAGCGGCTCCAGGTAGAGACTCGTGAGAGTGCGCTCGGGTTTTAAGTCTTTCTTGTCATGCCCGACCAGGAGCTTTCCGCCTTCTAGATAGATATCTGCCTCGACGCTA
>NZ_CBAYMC010000114.1:0-13671 GCF_964826245.1 Armatimonas sp.
AAAAGCTCCCTCGCGTTCCAAAAGTCCCAAAGGCTCATCACCGATCCAGGTTGCGGGGATGATTAGCGGAGTGGTGGATAAGCTCTGGGAAACCAATGATACGTATTTCCACGACGGGGACTATGTTCGCTGTATCTCCCTTTGCCGTATCTGCGTGGAAGTAGATCCCAACTTCGACGAGGCCTACAGTTCGGGCGGCTACCTGCTCTGGAGTCTGGGAGAGAATGCCTCGGCGGAGGCGTTTTTAGAGTACGGCACGCGGCGCTCCAAGAAGCCAGGCCCTCTCAATAGCGAGATGGGCCAGCAGCTCTTCCGTACCAAGAACTACGCGGCGGCGCTGCCCTACTTCCAGAAAGCGATCAAGCTAGGTGGGGTAGAGGTCACCACCTACACCACTCTGGGGCACTGCTACACGCGCCTGAATCGTTTTGAAGATGCCGTTGAGGCATGGAAGCAAGTGGTAGCAAAGTTCCCTAGCTTCCTCGCAGGCCCCAAGAACCTCAAGGACGCCGAGGCGCGCCTTAAAGCGGGCAAGTAAGAGATAGCGGGTGTGCAGACGCTTCCTAAGATAATCTATCTCTGGCTAGTGCTTCTTATCGCGAGCCTCTTGCTGGGCAATCGTCTAGAGCCGCGCACCACTCGCCCCTCGCCGACGGTAAAGCCCACAAAGATCGGTCTCTCGGGGCCAAACTTTGAGCGCTACTTGACCGCCGAGCGGCTCACACGCACCCACTACGCTCTTGCAAAATTCGGTGGGAGCGACACTCTCCCTGAGGCCCTCGCAATCTACCGCGAGCTGGCACTTGCCACGAATCAGCTCAATCCTGCTCGCAAGGTCTTGATCCTAGGCAACCAGCTTCACAAGCCACTGGATGAGACGATCCTCAAGCTGCTCCCCGAGGGCGAGCAGTCTCTCTGGCGGTCTCTGTATGGCCCCTACCCGCCACCACCAATCCCCCTAGATGCTGAGGCGCAGCTCATGGCCATGCAGCTGCGCTTCCTGGACAACCAGGCGCTGGCGGATCTGTATAAACGGCAAGACAACTCCCAAGCGGCAGAGGCTGCGGAGGCGCGGCGAGACGCAGAAGCGCAAGGAGCGATTCTTAAGCGTCTTGTTCCTCTCTTCGTGCTGGCGGTCTTAGGAGGCGTGATCGGGCTGGGCTTACTACTCTTTGTGGGATTTGTGGCCCTAAGACGCGAGTGGCACCTGCTGGGGCGTGTGTCAGAAGCCGTAGAGCAGAAACTTACCTGGGGGGACTTACTAGACGGCTTTGTTTTCTATCTGGCAAGCTACCGCGCCCTGGGGCTCTTAGTCGGCATCGTAGTTACGTCACGCGCTGCCGTTGTTCCGCTCCAGGTGCTTCTTCAGTTCGCAACGGGCGGACTTGCCCTTGCGTACTTAGCGGCAAAAGCAAAAAAGCGAGGCACCTCGCTAGCGGAGCTTGGCGTGAGCCGGGAGAGTCTTGGGGCCAATGTTCTCTACGGGCTTGGTGGATATCTGGCAACTCTCCCCCTTCTAGGCGTCTTAGGGCTGCTCTCTAGCTGGCTCTTCCGAAACAGCACCACGACCGCGCCGAACCCCGCGATGACTCTGCTCAGTGGGACATCGAGCACGGGCTGGGAGCGTGGCTTGCTCTTTGTGACGATCTCGGTGGGCGCACCGCTTTTTGAGGAGTTTTTCTTCCGAGGAGCGCTCTTTACGGGCCTAAGACGGCGCTTTTCGGGGCTGCCAAGTATCCTGCTCTCTGCGGTTGTCTTCGCGTCGGTGCACCCGATCCAGGACGCACTTCCGATTGTCGGGCTGGGGGTCTCGTTTGCGACCATGCGCCACTTACGCCAGAGCCTGGTACCCGGAATGGTCGCGCATTTTCTGCAAAACACCCTCACGTTTCTCATGCTCACCGCCTCACTGGGAGACTGACGGAACTCTCGGGAGGAGTCAGTTGTAACATAACTATGAGTGAACTACGCGACATCGTCATTATCGGCAGCGGCCCCGCAGGGCTGACGGCTGCCATCTACGCCGCCCGTGCGGAGCTAAAACCACTGGTCTTTGAAGGCCCACAGCCCGGCGGTCAGCTCACGATCACCACTGAGGTGGAGAACTTCCCCGGCTTTGCCCACCCTATTGAGGGGCCAGAGCTGATGGACGCCATGCGCGAGCAAGCGATTCGTGTCGGCACGGAGGTGCGGATTGACTGGATCACCAAGGTGGATCTCTCCCAGCGCCCCTTTGTGATCGAGACGAGTGCGAATCAGACGGTTCATGCCAAGACGCTGGTGATTGCCACGGGCGCATCGGCCAAGTGGATCGGGATCGAGAGCGAGCAGCGCCTGCAAAATAAAGGCGTCTCGGCCTGTGCCACTTGCGATGGTTTCTTCTTCCGAGGCAAAGATGTCACGGTGGTCGGAGGCGGCGACACGGCGATGGAGGAAGCGATGTATTTAACGCGCATGTGCAGCTCCGTCACGGTGGTGCACCGACGCGACACGCTCCGTGCCAGCAAGATCATGGCGGATAGAGCGCTCAAGAACCCCAAGATCACCTTTGCCTGGGACAGTGCAGTGGATGAGATTCTGGACGGTGGCACGGGAAAAGTGACCGGCATTCGTCTTAAGAACCTCAAGACCGGCGCACTCACCGAGCGCGAGACGCAGGGAGTTTTCGTGGCGATCGGCCACCAGCCCAACACGAGCCTCTTTGCTGGACAGCTTCCCATGGACGCGGCGGGGTACTTGGTTACCGATGGCGTAAAAACTCCGATTGAAGGCTGCTTTGCGGCGGGCGATGTCTATGACACGATGTACCGCCAGGCGGTGACGGCGGCGGGCATGGGCTGCATGGCCGCGATTGAGGCCATTCGTTTTATCGAGGCCGAAGAGAGCCACTGATGCCCTCCTCCCCCAGCCCCTCCTCCCCCAACCCCTCCTCCCGAGAGCTACGGGAGGAGGGGAGTATCTCCGCACGGACTCCCCTCTCTCCCCTCCTCCCAGGATTGGCACCCAGAGGGTACCCGGGGGCAGGGGGAGGAGGGTGCGTCGTCGCTGTGGGCGTGGATTTGACCGATGTCCCACGCATTCGCAAAGCGCTCGGGGAGTTCCCCGAGCGCTTTATCAAACGCATCCTCACCGAGAGTGAGGCGGCCTACTGTCTCTCCCGCCCCGATCCTGCGCCGCATATCGCCGCCCGCTTCGCCGCCAAAGAGGCCGTGATTAAGTGCCTCGGTGGCGGCGTGGCGTTTAAAGAGATCTGCGTCGAGCGGGCAATGTCGGGTGCGCCGAGCATCGCGCTCACGGGGAAGGCCGCCGAGCTTGCCGCCGGGCGTAAGATTCTCATCTCCCTGACCCACCTCCCCGAGATCGCCTGCGCCTTTGCGGTGCTAGTCGAGGGGTAGCTCCATAAATACCAAGTACGGCATGAATCTCTCAGGGTAGTCCTGGTAAGCAGGGCACGCGGCGAAACCCAGGGATTTGTAGAGCGCGATGGCTTCGGTGAGCCTATGGGCGGTGTCGAGGCGCAGGAGAGCTGCGCCATCGTTTTGGGCGGCAGCGAGGAGTGCGGTACTGAGCCGCCGTCCGGTGCCTTGTCCTTGAAAACGCACCGGGACAAAGAGGCGCTTGAGCTCAAAGCTACCGTCCGAGAGTTTTCGGTACGCGCCGCCACCGCAGAGCTGACCGTCGTGCCAGGCGAGCAGGGTTCGGCCTCTGGGTGGGCTGTATGCCGCCGCCACGTTTTGTAGCTCGCTCTCCAGCGACTGGTGCCCAAAGACCTGCTCCACAAACCAGATATCGTCGTGGTAGCGCTCGCGGCACCAGTCCACATACGCACGCACCAGAGCCGCGAAGGCAGCGAAGTCCTCGGGGGTGGTCGCCTCGACAATCTGTTCCAGCATCAGGGCTAGGGGGTGCCGAAGTTCAGCTCGACACGGTTACCCGCCGGGTCCACAAGAAAGACCTGGCGCTGGCCGGTGAGGGGGATGATGGCTTTATGGTAGTCCACGCCCGCCTTTGTCAGCGCTGCTTCGACGGCCTCCAGCTCCGTGCAATCGAAGGCGAAGTGGTCAAAATATGTCGGGCTCTCACGCTGGCGTGCCTCGCCCGGCTCGGCTTCGTAGAGGTGCACAACGGCGGCTTCGGTTGCGCCCTCGGCATAGAGCCAGTAGCCAAAGCCAGGAAACGGCGGACGAAAGCCCTCGTGTAGCCCGACAATCTCGCAGTAGAAGTCTCTCAGGGCATCGAGAAGTGCGCGGTCGGCGCGGATGTTGATGTGGTTAAGTCCCAGAGTTGCCATTTGTCCGATTGTAGCATAAAAGCACGAGAGACAGATTATGTCCGGAGGTGATTATGTCCGGAGCGTGGGGGTCTTTGGGAGCGAGATGCACAGCCTCATCATGACCTTGGGCAATGGCTCTTTGATCTGGATAAGCCCGACGAGTGCATGCAAAGCGCTCCCGCTGTGCTCGCGCTTGCCCAAAACCCAGCGGCGGCAAAAGAGAAAGTGACTGTGCTAAAATCTAGTCTAAAGACCTCGCAAAAATTTGGAGAAGTATCGATGAGCAAGCAAGTTCCCACCCTCTATCTCACGGGCGCCAACAACCACGACTGGGAGCGAACCGGACCGTTTCTGCGCAATGTTCTCTCGGCGTCGGGCGACTTTGCCGTCACCTACGCCGAAGATGCTTCGGCGGCGCTGGAGGCCGATTTAGCGGGCTTTGAGCTGCTCTTTCTCGACTACAACGGCCCGCTCTGGAGCGAGACGGCACAGGCGAATTTCCTAAAGGCAGTCAAGGGCGGCACGGGCGTTGTGGTCTTACACGCCGCCGACAATGCCTTTCCGGGCTGGGTGGAGTACGAAAAGCTGGTTGGGCTGATGTGGCGCGAGGGCACGGGGCACGGGAAGTTTCATGCGTTCACGGTCACGATCCAAAACATGGAGCACCCGATCACGGTGGGCCTGACAGACTTTGTAACAGAAGACGAGCTCTACCATACGCTAGTTCCGATGCATGGGACGCCAGTCGAGGTGCTCGCCAGCGCGTACTCGTCGCCTGAGAGCGGCGGCACGGGCGAGCTTGAGCCGATGCTCATGACCACCCACTACGGCGCGGGGCGGGTGTTTCACACGGCGCTCGGCCATGTCTGGAAAGGCTCCTCGCTAGCGGCGATTGAGAACGTGGGCTTTCAGGAGACACTCCTGCGCGGCGCACGCTGGGCGGCACGCTAACAGTATGAAACGCCCCCTCACTTTCCTCATCGGCCTGCTAAGCGCCTCCTTAGCCGTGACGCCCGCCGCAAAAACAAAATCCAAGACACGCGCGACCTTCGCGGTCGAGCGCAAAGCCGATCGCCTTCTCCTGAGCGAGGGCCAAAAGCCAGTAGCGGAGTATGTCTGGGACGATCCGCAGATCCTTCGGCCCTATTTCGCCAACCTGCATGGCCCACTGGGCACCAAGCTCACCCGCAACCATCCGCCCATCGACGGTAAAGACGCCACCGATCACAGCACCATGCACCCCGGAATCTGGCTCGGCTTTGGCGATATCAGCAGCACGGACTTTTGGCGCAATCGGGGCCGTATCCGCCATCTCCAGTTCCTCATGCCCCCCACGATCACAGAGGATCGGGTCACCTTCACCACGCAATCGGAGCTACTGACCCTTGAGGGCAAGCGCCTGGGAGAGATGGCCAACCGCTACGTGCTGAGTCGGCGCCCCGCAGGCTGGCGGCTCGTGTGGGAGGCGACCTTCACCGCGACGGAAAAAGACCTCGTCTTCGGCGACCAGGAAGAGATGGGCTTTGGTGCCCGCATCGCCAGTGAGTGCACCGAGCTCAAGGGCGGCGCGTTACTCAACAGCCACGGCGCGACGTCGGCCAAGCAGACGTGGGGGAAGCCAGCGGCGTGGTGCGACTACTCAGGCACAAAGGACGGTCAGCGTGTTGGAATCACCCTGATGCCGGGGCCGAACAACTTCCGTCAATCTTGGTGGCACAACCGCGACTACGGTGTCTTTGTCGCCAACCCCTTTGGCCGCGAAGCGATGAAACAAGGTACCAAGAGCACGGTCACGGTAAAGAAAGGCGATTCGCTTCGGCTCGTCTTTGGCGCGGTGCTACACGAGGGAAAGGCTTACGACCCGGCAAGCGAGTACAAGCACTTTGTGGAGAGCAGCCAGTGAGGGCCGGGCAACGAGAGAAGCTACGTGCGACACTGAAGGGTCGTCTCATCGTGCCGGGCGAGTCTTCCTACGAGAGCGCGAGGCGGGTGTTCTACTGGAACCCGAAAACCGAGCGTAGCCCCGTTGCCATCGTGCAGTGCGGCCACGAAGACGATGTGCTGCGTGCGGTTGAGTTTGCGCGAGCGCAGGCGCTGGAGGTGTCCGTTCGCTCGGGTGGCCACAGCCATCTCGCGTGGGGCAGCTCCGACGGCCTGGTGATCGACCTCTCGCCACTCAAGCAAATTACCATCGATCCCAGGAAACGCATCGTCCGCGCCCAGGCGGGGGTGTTTAGTGGTGAAGTCGCCCGCGCCGCCGCCATGCACGGCTTGGTGCCGGTTCTGGGCCAGTGTCCTGGCGTGAGCGCGACGGGAGTGACCCTTGGTGGTGGGCTGGGCTGGCTCTCTGGGCTCTTTGGCGCGTGTTGCGACAACCTGCTCTCCGCACGCCTCGTCACCGCCGATGCCCGTACGGTAGAGGTGAATGCGGAGAGTGATCCCAACCTCTTCTGGGCGATGCGGGGTGCCGGGGCAAACTTTGGCGTAACGACCCACTTCGAGGCGCAGCTACACTCCATCGGTACGGTTCTTGGGGGGGACCTTCACTTTGCCGTGCGCGATGCCCACGCGGTTCTGCACGGCTTTCGCGAAATCATGCACGATGCCCCTGATGGGTTTCAGGCCACCCTCAACCTCACGTCAGGCGAGCGCGGCCTCTTCGTCAGCCTGTGTCACACGGGAAAGGAGAAGGAGGCAGACGAGCTAATGCGCAAGCTCCGCTCCCTCGCTCCCCCAATCCGCGAGGCCATGCAGCGCCAGCCTTTTGTCAGCCTGGCGGAGAAGGCGGCGGCCACCAATCCCGGAAACACCCCTACGCCCACCTTCCGGGCGATCCAGACGGTCTACCGAGAGCGCATCACCGATGAGCTCATCGATATTTACCTGGATCAGCTCGCGCAGGCACCATCGGACCTGGTTCTGGGGCTCAGCCACTACATGCACGGCAAGGTCTGCCGTGTCAAGCCCACTGAGACCGCCTTTCCCCATCGGCACGCCCACTCCATTCACCTGCGCGCCGCCTACAGCTGGAGCGACCCAAAGGACAACGAGAAACGATTCGCGTGGGGTGAGGAGTGGCTGCGCCAACTAAGGCCCAAGTCCAACGAGAGCCTCTACGCCAACTACCAGACATACGAGACCAAGACCGGATCACCGTCGGTCTTTGGCGTGAATCATGCCCGCCTGCTCGCGCTCAAGGAGAAATACGACCCGACGAACTTTTTCCATCGAAATGCAAATATCGCCCCTGCCAAGGGATAGAGGAAACGACTGATGATACAAGACGGCTGGGCCATGGTGAAGCCGCAGGAGTTCCCAGGGGCCATCAACAACCCACTCAAAGGCCTTCGTGCGTACAAGAACGGCGGCCATGTCTCGGAGAACGGGGGGAGCTCATTTCTGTGCCGCTACGCCCTCCACAAGTGCAACTCCGCCGCCGTCTCCCCCACGGTGCCCGCCGACTCCCCCGCCGACGTGCTCGACCGCTCGTGGCAGTGCTTTGCGATGACCTTCGACCATAAAAAACACGAGCTGACCGGCTGGCTCAACGGGGTCTCGGGCGAGCGCTGGCTGGAGAATCCACAAAAAGACAACCTGCTCTCGTTTGCCGCCAACGCCTGGAAGCAAGGCCATCGGCCCGGCACCGACCCCAGCTTCGCGCCCGACCAGTACTACACGCCGCCCGAAAAGAAGCCACGCCTCGTCACCCCGCTCCCAGACGCCGCCGAGCTGCACGAGTTTGGCTACACCCGCGTCAAAGTCACGCGGCAGACCCGCGAGCTGACGGCACTCCGGCTTAATCCCTGGTGGTACCCGCACGGGATCTACACGCCCAAAGACGCAAGTTCTGGCGGACCGTTCACCATTGGACGCGTCATTCACAGCTCGCGCGGGGTTGGCTTCACCGGCTGGATCGGGGGCGTCGCGGTCTTTAACCGTGCGCTCAGCGCGGAAGAGCTACAGCGGCTCTCTGCTCTGAGCCGGGCACAGTAAGGAGAGGCCCCAAGATCGTGCGGCTCCATGGCACCGGCGAGGTGCTTGGGCGGGAGCATCCGGAGTTTGGCACACTGGCCACGCTCTTCCCAGACACTCCCGGCACCCGAGCGGTGATTCGGATTACTGTCACCCGTATCTCGGACTCCTGTGGCTTCGCCGTGCCTGTCTACGACTTCCGTGAGCCCCGCGATGTCCTCACCAGGTGGGCTTCGAACAAGGTGGAGGAGGGCCTACGTGCCTACCGCGCAGAGAAGAACGCTCGGAGTCTCGACGGTCTCCCTGGCCTCGCTGAGCCGTAAAGAAACAGCCCCTGAACACCCCACGCCGCGTCACCATTGTCGCTCAGAGAAGCACCACAAGGTCACCGTCGCTATTGACCTCGCACGCATAGGTAGCCACGCGGCTTTTGTCGTCGTAGAGGCCCTTGCCGGTGACAATATCAAACTCCCAGCCGTGCCAGGGGCAGCGCAGAACCCGGTCTTGCAGGTCTGGTCGGTAGGTAAAGACTGGCGAGGGCCGGTGGGTCGCGTGCACCGAGCCCAGGCACAGCGGCGCACCGTAGTGTGGGCAGACATTCTTGAGCGCAAAGAACTCCCCGTTGATATTAAAAACCCCGATGCTCGCACCGGTCTCGGGGTCGGCGACCACGCGCCGCTGGCCGGGGGCAAGCTCGCTCGCGGCGCAGACCACCAAGCGTCCCCGCTCACGTGCCTTGGGCGGCTTTGCCTCGTCAATTATCCGAAACGCCGTGTCGAGCGCCTCGTTCTCGCTGCCAAAGCCATTGGGATAGTCGCTCATAGAACTGTCTCTTTCTCCGCGCGTGTCGGGAGGCCGTAGAGCTCGGCGGCGTTGTCGTAGAAGATACGCTTTAAGAGCGCAGGGCCGATCGTCTTGGGAAACGCCCGCTCGGGATCGTCGAAGTCCCAGTGCGGGAAGTCGCTGGCAAAGCAGAGGGTGCGCTCGGCCTGGAGCATGGCAAAGACCTGCGCCAAGTGCTCCGGGTTCTCGGGCTCTTCCAGTGGCTGCGTGGTCAGTCGCACGTGCTCCAGAATATACTCCGACGGCCGCTTTTTCAGCCATGGGGTCGTGCTACGGAGCGCCTTGAAGTTCTTATCGAGCCGCCAGAGCGTGTGCACTAGCCACGCCACGCCCCCCTCCACCAGCACCACACGCAGCCCCGGAAACGCGGCAAAGACTCCCTCACAGGTCATGCTAATCACATGCGCTTGGTAGGTCAGGGGAATGCTCGTGTGCCACTCAAAGTAGCTCGATGGCCTGCCAATCGGCGTGGACGAGCACAGGCTCCCCTCGCGGCCCGGGTGCAGGGCAAACGGCAGCTGCATCTCTTCGCACGCGGCAAAGATCGGGAAGTAGCGCCGGTGGCCATAGAGATCCACGCTCTCGCCACTGACAATCACCTGCTTCATCTGGGGGTGCTTGCCGTACTCACGAATCAGCTCGACCGCACGCGCAGGGTCGCTCGTATTGACACAGACTGAGCCCAGATAGCGTGGATCCACCGAGAGCCACTCCCCGATCTGCCACTCGTTCCACGCTTGGGCGAGCGCGGAGCCCATGTCAATGTTATGCGTCAGGCTTACGCCCAACCCTGGCGGCTGCAAGACCCCGTAGGAAATCCCGTACTTATCCAGATGATCGAGCGCCACTTGTTTGGGGTCGTTGCAGCTCACATCGCGCCGGTCCACGCCAAACGGGTTCGCGTAGCCCTGCCCCGGCCCCGCCGCCATCCCCTGCTTGAGCGCCTCACGAAAGGCCACGGGAACATAGAGGTCCAGCGGACGCTCTTTCGACGCGCTGGGGTGGATATCACAGTCAATAATCAGGTTCAGGCCAGCCATGGCTCAGTATGGCTAATTTTTGACTGACTGACAAGAGGCAGCGTTGAGCAGAGCCAAGGGAAGCGTCGCCAGGCCGCCACGTCCTCGTCGCTCTTGGCCAAGCACTGCTCGTATTTATGCTCTCTGTGGGGATACTGGGCTCTTTCCACGGACAAGGCGGGGACGGCTCCTACACGCTTTTGTCACAGGAGCTCAGTACCACGGTCCCGATGAAGCCTGGGCCGCGCAAGTAGGCCGTGTGCTTGTAGGAGCGCGATCCCCTCGACGATAAAGCTCGGGGGCAGGCGCACGCCGCTGTAGAGCAGCGGCGGCTCAATTGTCAAGGCACTGCCTCCATGGGTGCGGCAGTGGTCGAGGACTTTGTTGGCGTTGGCAAAAGCGTTGCCGTGGGGAAACTCCCCAACGAGCGCGAAGGCAGCGCCGACCACGGTCTCGAGTTTCTGGGAGAGCGCCTCGGCGGCGGCTTGCTCACCACTGTCGAGCAGACGCAGGATCTCAGAGAGCTCGGGGGCGAAGACATTGGCGGTGCTGAGCAGAAAGCCATCGTAGGGGCCGCCATTGGTGCGAGGCCAAGGAGCGTAGCCGCCTTTCTCCGCCCCGCGCACCAGAAAGACGCCACCGAAGTCAAGACCACTTTTTGCCACCTGATCCTCGCCGCTGGTGTCTTTGAAGAGAATGACATTGGCAAACTCGGCTGCGAGCGCGGCGACGGTCTCCGGGCTTAGCTCGTTCTGGGTGACTTGTGGGAGCTGGTAGAGCGCCGTCGGCCAGCCACAGGCGAGCACCTGCGCGAGGCTCGCATGAAGCGTCTCCTGCGACAGCTCGCTTCCCTTAGGCGGACAGATGGTCACGCCGACCACGGCAGGATGCGTGCGCAGCGGCTCCAGCGACTCCAGACAGGCGAGAACTTCATCGGTGGAGGTCTTGAGCACGCCAATGAGCACGTGAATGCCTGCAGCGGCGGCGGCATCGAGGACGGTGCTCAGGAGCAGGTGAATATCATGGTCACTCATCTCCCAGCCCTCGCCGGTGGAGCCAGGGACCAGAATGCCTTTCACAGAGGGCGCGAGCGCGGTCAGGTGTGACTGAGTGCGTTCTGGGTCAGGCGTGCGGGCGGCCTGAAAGTGCGTCAGGGTCGGGCACCAGAGACGCGGGATGCCACGGGGAAAGAGCGTAGTCTGGAGCGCTTTTCGCTGAGAGTTAATGCCACTCATTCTTTGGTACTGACTTTCAGAACACGGATCGTCCCGGCAAAGCGTGGCAGGCTGGCATACGCGGGATCTACGGGGTTGGCGCTGTCAAAGCCGACACAGAAGGGCTCCTGGGGCTGGCGGTTGAGTGGGCCGGAGAGCTTTGCGCTGGCAACGGTTTGGCCGTTTACTCTCAGGCTGAGCGCACCATCGGCGGCGATACGTGCTTCGAGGGTGGCATCGGCGGGGATCGGCTCGGGCGAGGTGAGACGAGCCAGCTCCCCGCCCGACGGGTGGACGGCGAAGACTGCGTGGCCGTCCTTGAGGTAGAGCGCGTAGCCGGTGCCCGTGCCCCCGTGGGCGACCAAGACACCACTCTGCGGCTTGCCCTCCAAAAGACACGAGATCGCCAGAGGGCGGTTTACAATCTGCGGGGCTTGCGGGCCGCTGAGCGTGTCGCCGATCTTTAGCGCGTCCAGCGTGACGGGCTTGGCATTGGCTTGCGCGGCTTGGGGGCTTGCTTCCATCGGATAAAGCGTCACGGGGTTCTTGACCTCGCCTGCCGGACGCCGACCGGGGCCGGGGGTCTTCTCACCCAGCTCGGCACTCATTGCGACCGCAAGGGCCTTGAGGCGAGCGACAATTTCAGGGTGCGCGGCGGCCACATCGGTGCGCTCCCCGATCTCCGCGTCGAGGTTATAGAGGCGAGGGCTCTCTAGGGATGCGGGGATGGTCTGGCCTGCCTTTCCCATTCCCTCGCTCTGGGGCGCGATGGCGAGCTTCCAGGGACCGGAGCGGACGGCTTGAAGCTGGTAGTTATTGAAGTAGTAACGCGCCTCGTGCGGCGACTGCTTTGTCTTTCCCAGCAGCAGCGGCGTGATGTCCTTGCCGTCGATCTTGCGATCCGTGGGGACACTGCCCCCGGCGAGCGTGACAAAGGTCGGCAGGAAATCTATCGTCCCTGCCACCGCATCGCAGGCACTTCCCGCCGTGATCTTTCCGGGCCACGCGGCAATGGTCGGTTCGCGAACGCCACCCTCCCAGGTGCTGCCCTTGCCCCCACGCAGGGGGCCTGCCTCACCGCTGTCTTTCGCCTTGATGAGCCAGGGGCCATTGTCCGACGTGAAGATCACGAGCGTGTTTTTATCCAGCTTGAGCTTGGCCAGAGTCGCTCGCACCCGCCCGACGCTGTCGTCCACTTCCTCTATCCAGTCCCCGACGTTGCCATTGGCGGACTTGCCGCGAAACTTTGCGCTGGGCTGAATCGGGGTGTGGATCGCGGTGTGCGGTAAGTAGAGAAAGAACGGCTTTTTTTGATTGTCGGAGATAAACGTCACCGCCTCGTCGGTGTAGCGCTCCGTGAGACCGCTCTGCTGCTCTTCGGTGAGAAGCTCGATGATTTTCTCATCACGGAGCAGCGGCACCACGGGCTGCGTGCCGCCCTTGGCCTTCTTGAGCATGTCGTTGGAGTAGGGCAGGCCAAAGTAGTGGTCGAAGCCGTGGCGCGTGGGAAGAAACTCCGGCTGGTCGCCTAGATGCCACTTGCCGATGCACATCGTGGCGTAGCCTTGGTCTTTGAGCAGCTCCGCGACTGTGTGCTCGTCTTTGTTGATGCCGTTTTTCTCGCCGGGAAAGAAGACGCCAGGGATGGAGACACGCGCCCCGTAGCAGCCGGTGAGCACCTGCGCCCGCGAGACCGAGCAGACTGGTGCGGCATAGAACGACGTTAGCTTCATGCCCTCGCGTGCCATCTTGTCCAAGTTTGGGGTGCGGTTCTTGGTCGAACCAAATGGCCCGATATCGCCGTAGCCCATGTCGTCTATGAAGATCAGGACGATATTGGGTTTCTCTGGCCCCCGGCCCCCCGTCGCCCCCGCCGGGCGGGGGAATGCAATCAGGAGGAGACTTAGCAGAACAAAAAAATAGTTTTTCAAAACGTACTCTCGCGGGTCGTGAGGGGGCACCAGCGGGTTGTGTGGAAGTGGTGCAGGAGCGTTTTTAGCGCCTCGGGCGTGCCGAGCTGCTCCAGTGCAATGGTCGCGTGGCCCCGAACATAGCGGTTGTCGTCGCTCAGTGCGTCGGTGAGGACGGGGAGCGCAGACGTCGCCTCGGCACCGAACTTGGCGAGGCCATAGACGGCATTGAAACGCGTCTGGTCGTCGTCGTCCTGGAGCAACTTGGTCAGGGTGGGCACCGAGAGGGCTGGCTGGCTCCGAATCGGGCCGAGCGCCTCCGCAAGGTTGCGCCGCACAAATGGGGAAGGATCGTCGGTGAGCGCCACGAGTGCGGAAACCGCGGAGGCAGCACGGGCTCCCAGATCGCCCAGAGCATAGACCGCGTAGCCGCGGGTTCG
>NZ_CBAYMC010000115.1:0-13561 GCF_964826245.1 Armatimonas sp.
GACACGCCTGGAGTGAGCTTTGGCAAAGAAGAGCACAAGCTGGGCATGAAGGGGACATCCACGCGCCAGGTGATCCTGGAGAACGTCCAAGTTCCCTACGAAAACCTCGTCGGCGACGTCGGAAAAGGCCACTATGCCGCGTTCTGTGCGCTCAATATGGGACGTTTCAAGCTAGAGGCCGGGGCCGTCGGAGGAATCAAAGAGACCCTGGCTGTCTGCGCGGCCTATGCCAACCAGCGCAAGCAGTTCAACCGTAGCATCGGTAGCTTCGGGATGATCCAGGCCAAGCTCGGCTCAATATGTGCTCGCCTCTTCGCCCTCGAATCGGCGGTCTATCGGCTGGCAGGGGAGCTGGACTCGGTGTTTGAGGGAATTGATGCCACCGCCGACGATGCTGCCAAGCACTACCACCACGCCGCCGAGGAGTATGCCATTGAGTGTAGCATTGTCAAAGTGATCGGCAGCGAGCTCTATTCCTGGGCCACCGATGAGGCCATTCAGATCCACGGCGGCTACGGCTACACTGAGGAGTTCCCCGTGGCGCGTGCCTGGCGCGACCAGCGCCTCTTGCGAATTGGGGAAGGTGCCAATGAGATCGTCCGGCCCATTATCATCAACACGCTCCTGCGCCGTGCCAAACAAGGCCGCCTGAGCCTCGAAGCCCAAGCCACGAACTGCACTCTGAAACGCTCTGGCCTGCGCTTGCTCCACCTGCTGACCGAGCACTTTGGAGCGAGCTTGGCTGAGGAACAAGAAGCACTAGGAGCCGTCTCGGATATTATTTCTTCCGCCTACTGCCACGAGAGCATGGCGCTCCGAATCCGGAAGCTCAAAGGCGTGGTGCAGGAAACCGCAAGGCTCTGCACCGCTCTCTATCTGCACGAGTCTCAGACAGCGGGAGTTGCTTTGGCGCAGCAAGTTCTCACCCGCTGCCACGCCGATCAAGCAAGCACCACGAGCCTTCTCGCCGAGCTTTCTCCAAGCTGCGCTACCGATGCGATTGCCCTGCGCCGCCAGCTCGCAGCGACGGTTCTGGCGGGGGAGAGATACCCATTTTGAACCTCTCCCCAACCCCTCTCCCGGTCGCTCAGTCTTCGCTGGGAAAGGGGCTTATCCACCCCCTTACCCCCTCCTTTCCCAATGAGGAACGAGTGCCCGGGAGAGGAGGGTTGGGGAGGAGAGGTATGTATTCATGGACACATTAGATACCAATCTGGATCCTGATGCACCGTCGTGCCGGGCGAATGCCGAGCACAACCGAGCGCTTGCCGCGGAGCTGAGATCGCGACTTTCGGTAGCGCGTCTAGGCGGTGGTGCGGAGTCGGTGGCAAAGCACCGTGCCCGAAAGAAGAAGCTCCCGCGCGAGCGCATAGACGCCTTACTCGACCCTGGTGCGCCGTTTCTGGAGTTCTCTACCCTGGCTGCCAATGGAATCTACGGTGACCAGGCTCCGGGGGCGGGGCTGGTCACGGGAATCGGGACAATCCACGGGCGACCTTGTGCGATTGTCGCCAACGATGCCACGGTAAAAGGTGGGACGTACTTTCCGCTGACGGTAAAGAAGCACCTGCGCTTGCAAGAGATTGCACAAGAGAACCGCCTTCCGTGCCTATACTTGGTGGACTCGGGGGGCGCGTATCTCCCACTCCAGGCAGAGGTCTTCCCGGATAAAGAGCACTTCGGGCGGATTTTCTACAACCAGGCCCGGATGAGCGCTCTGGGAATTCCCCAGCTTGCCGCCGTGCTGGGAAGCTGCACGGCGGGAGGAGCCTATGTGCCTGCGATGAGCGATCAGACCGTGATTGTGAAGGGGAATGGGACGATCTTTCTTGCAGGCCCTCCGCTGGTGAAGGCCGCGACGGGCGAGGAAGTGACCGCGGAGGCACTGGGCGGCGGCGATGTCCACACACGGCTCTCGGGGGTTGCAGACTATCTCGCCGAGACCGAGGACGATGCCCTGGCGATCTTGCGGGATGCAGTCGCGCACCTGCCGCAGACGCGGGTCGCGCCGCCACAAGTGTCCGAAGAGCCACTCTATCCTGCAGACGAGCTCTACAGCCTGCTTCCCAAAGACCTGCGCCAGCCCTTTGAGATCCGCGAAGTCATCGCTCGGCTCGTGGATGGCTCCAAGTTCCATGAGTTCAAGCCACTCTACGGCCAGAGCCTCGTCTGTGGCTTTGCGCACTGGGAAGGCTGGCCGGTCGGTATTATCGCCAATAATGGCGTGCTGTTCTCAGAGTCCGCGCTCAAAGGCGCACAGTTTATCGAGCTTTGCTGTCAGCGCAATATTCCGCTGGTTTTCTTGCAAAATATCACCGGCTTTATGGTCGGTAGCCGCTACGAGCACGAGGGAATCGCCAAGCACGGGGCAAAACTGGTGATGGCCGTGAGCTGCGCAGAAGTTCCGAAGTTTACCGTGATTGTGGGCGGCTCGTTTGGAGCAGGCAACTACGGGATGTGTGGCCGCGCCTTTGGCCCGCGCCAGCTCTGGATGTGGCCGAACGCCCGAATCTCCGTGATGGGTGGCCCGCAGGCGGCGGCGGTGCTCAAGACCGTGAAGGGCGATGCGATGAGCCAGGAGGAAGAAGCGGAGACCATTGCGATGTACGAGCGCGAGGGAAGCCCGTACTACGCCACAGCACGCCTCTGGGACGATGGCATTCTCGACCCGATCCATACCCGCCGCGCCATCGGTTTAGGGCTTGCCGCCGCGCAGTACGCGCCGCAAGCTCCCACCCGCTTCGGCGTCTTCAGGATGTAACCAATGGACGATATTCTCACTGTTATCTCGGGCCCCGTGGCCCATGTCACCCTCAACCGTCCTGAGGTGCACAATGCGTTTAATGAGCCGCTTATCGCAGAACTAACCGAGACATTTCTGAGACTGGGGGCAAACCCCACGGTTGCGGTGATTGTGTTGCAAGGCGCCGGAAAGAGCTTCTGCGCCGGGGCGGACCTGGAGTGGATGGCAAAGATGGCGGGCTACTCTTTTGAGGAAAACCTCGCCGATGCAGGCAAACTCCAAATGCTCTTTCAGACAATAGATGCGTGTCCCAAGCTCACGGTTGCCGCCGTGCATGGCAGTGCCTTTGCGGGGGCACTCGGGCTGATCGCTACCTGTGATTTTGTTATCGCTGCCCCCGAGGCACGCTTTGGCCTGACCGAGGTTCGCCTGGGGCTGATTCCTGCCGTGATCTCACCGTATCTGCGCCGGAAAATCGGCTCCGGAGCGCTTCGAGCCTTGGCTACCACAGCGACGCTTTTCAACCCAGAGCACGCCTTACGAATCGGGCTGATTGACTGTGCGGCGCTGGACTATGGCAAAGAGCTTCCCCTGCTTCTAGAGAGTTTTTTACGGCTTAGCCCCGAGGCAGTCGCCGCGACGAAGAAACTTCTCCGGGAGCTAGACGAAGGCACCGCAGACACGGTGAGAGCGATCGCGCAGGCCAGAGCATCGTCTGAAGGTCAAGAGGGGATTCGGGCGTTTCTGGAGAAACGGAAGCCGAGCTGGGTGAGCAACTCATGAAGCGTTTACTCATTGCCAACCGAGGGGAGATCGCGGTTCGGATCATCCGTGCCTGCCGGGAGCGGGGAATCTCGACGGTTGCAGTGTACTCCGATGCCGATCGAGACGCGCCCCATGTCGCGCTTGCCGATCTGGCTTTCTGCCTTGGCCCCGGCCCTGCCACCGAGAGCTATCTGCGCACGGACAAGATTCTGGAGCTCGCCCGAGCACACGATGCAGATGCCGTTCACCCTGGCTACGGATTTCTGTCCGAGAACGCAGGCTTTGCGGATGCCTGCGCCGCAGCGGGGATTGTCTTTGTGGGGCCACCCGGCGCGGTGATTCGGGCACTCGGGGATAAAATCGGGGCAAAACGCACGATGGCCGCCGCCGGGGTTCCGGTGGTGCCGGGCTACAATGGCGACAACCAGGATGATGCGGTGCTACGCGATGAGGCAGAAAAGATCGGCACGCCGCTGCTCATCAAGGCCAGTGCGGGCGGTGGTGGGCGTGGGATGCGGCGTGTGGACGACCTCAGTGACTTTTTACCCCAGCTCTCCGAGGCGCGCCGCGAAGCCCTTGCCGCCTTTGGCGATGGCCGGGTCTTGCTGGAGCGCTATGTTCAAAAGCCACGCCATGTCGAGTTCCAGCTCTTTGGTGACACCCACGGCAATGTCGTGCATCTCTTTGAACGTGAGTGCTCGATCCAGCGCCGCCACCAGAAAATTATCGAGGAGTCGCCTGCGCCTGGTCTGACACCGGAGCTGCGCCAGAAGATGGCGGATGCGGCGGTGCTGGCGGGAAAGACGGTCGGCTATGTCGGGGCGGGAACCGTGGAGTTTCTTGTCGAGGGAGATGCATTTTATTTTCTGGAGGTCAACACGCGCCTGCAGGTGGAGCACCCGGTGACCGAGACCATTACAGGAACGGACTTAGTCGGCTGGCAGCTCACTGTCGCCGAGGGCGGGACGCTTCCTCTCACGCAATCCGAGATCTTTTCCCGCGGGCACGCCATTGAGGCACGTGTCTACGCCGAAGATCCCGCCACGGGTTTTCTACCGTCGCTTGGGGTCTTGCGGCGCTGGCAGGAGCCGAGCGGCCCCGGTGTGCGGGTGGACTCGGGCTACACGCAGGGGATGGAAGTCCCGCCCTACTACGACCCCATGCTCGCCAAAGTCATCGGCGCCGGCTCGGATCGCTTGGCTGCTCTTACCCGGCTCGATCAGGCCCTCGCGGGATTTACGGTGCTAGGAGTTCAGACCAATATTGAGTACCTGCGTGCTCTCCTCGCCGACGAAGCCTTTGTGGCTGGTCAGCTCCACACCGGCTTCCTCACCGAGCGCTTCACCGGCTGGAAGCCCGCCCAAGAGATTCCCGAGGTGGTTCTCCATGCCCTCGCCGCCCTCCTCCCCCAGCCCCTCCTCCCAACCCTGCGGAGGCAGGGAGGAAGGAGGGGAGCCAGAGGGGTGGATTCGGACTCCCCTCTCTCACCCTCCTCCCAGGATTGGGAGGAGAGGCGGGGGGAGGAGGGTATTGGCTGGCACGCTACCGATGGCTGGAGGATCGGCGTATGAGTACCAAGTGGCTCTGTGGGCAGCAAGAGTGGGAGGTTGAGCGCGACAGCGCGGTTACCACTCGGACACTGCCAGGCGGTGATATTGAGGTGCAAGACGGGGACTCTGTGACCGTGGTGACCGTCGCACACGGCGAGCGCGGCGAGGTCTTTCTGGGGCTTGATGGACACACGTGGCGCTTTCAACCCGCGCAGGGTCGGCGTGCTGCTGCTCGGCAAAAAGCTGGGAGCCTCTCCGCCCCGATGGCGGGGATCGTCCGCGCCGTGCATGTCGTCGTTGGTCAGAGTGTCAAAGCCTACCAGCCACTGGCGGTCATGGAGGCGATGAAGGTGATGGCGACCTTGGAGGCTCCGTTTGCCGGCACGGTGAGCGCAGTTCACGCTGCTCCGGGCGATCGGGTGGAGCACGGCGCGACTCTGGTGGAGCTAGAGAAGGCATGACCGCGATTCGAATCGTCGAGGTCGGGCCGCGCGATGGCCTGCAAAACGAAGCGGTTACACTGGCGACAGCAGAGAAGCTGATGCTGATCCAGAAGCTGATCGCGGCAGGCTGTACGGAGATCGAGGCGACGGCCTTTGTCCACCCCAAGCTCGTCCCTCAGCTCGCCGATGCCACCGAAGTCATGGCGGGGCTGGATCGTTCCGTGGCCCGTTTCTCGGTGCTGGTGCCGAATCTGAAAGGGCTGGAGCGAGCACTCGCGGCTGGTGCCACGGCCATTGCGATCTTCACGGCGGCCTCCGAGAGCTTCTGTGAAAAAAACATCGGGCGCTCCATTGCAAGCTCACTTACCGAGTATGCCGACGTGGTGAAAACCGCACGGCAGCACGGCTGCTGGGTGCGGGGCTATGTCTCCACAGTGACACAGTGCCCCTACGAAGGCAAGGTTTCACCCGAGCAAGCCGCACAAGTCATTGAGCAAGTCGCGGCGCTGGGCTGCGATGAAGTCGCGCTGGGGGAGACTCTTGGCAGAGCAGTACCCGAAGAGATCGCCTCGCTGCTAGAGCATATCTTGCCCCGCGTGCCTGCATCGCGGCTGGCGGGGCACTTTCATGACACCAATGGACGCGCACTAGAGCATGTTGATGTCGCACTGGGCTTTGGCTTGACTTGCTTTGATGGTGCGGTGGGAGGACTCGGCGGCTGCCCATTTGCTCCCGGTGCGGCAGGGAACCTGGCCACGGAGAAGCTCGCCTTGCACCTTGCAACACTGGGCTACGAGACGGGGCTAGATACTCTCGCTCTGAGCGCAGTAGGCCGTTGGCTACGCTCTCGCTTAGAAAAGCGCTCGGACGCGCTCTAGGTCCTCGGGCGTGTCCACGGACTCGGGGGCGCGGTTTGTGAAGATCATCTTGATCCGATAGCCGTGCTCAAGAGCGCGAAGCTGTTCCAGCGACTCAATCTGCTCCAGGGGCGTTCGTGGCAGGGTGGGGAAGGTCTCCAGAAAGTCTCGACGGTACGCGTAGAGCCCGATGTGCTGGAGCGGCTGGTAGCCCGGTGCATCGGCGTTGCGACGGTAGGGAAGCGGCGAGCGAGAAAAATAAAGCGCGTAGCCGGTCTGGGTCAGCACGACTTTTACGACATTAGGGTCGCCCTCACGCCCCTCGGGGAGCGGGCAGCAGAGGCTCGACATGGCGAGATTTGCATCTGCCAGAAGCGGCTCCGCAGCGGCGTCTATTGTCGCAGGCTCGATCAGAGGCTCATCGCCTTGGACATTGACAATCACGGTCACCTCTGAGGCAAGCTGCTGGGCGGCCTCGGCGAGGCGATCTGTACCCGTCTGATGATCCCCCCGCGTCATGAGCACACTGCCGCCAAACGCACGCACGGCATCGGCGATGGCCTGGTCGGGCGTGGCGATAAAGACATCGTCAATCCGAGATGCCTGCCGAGCCCGCTCCCAGACATGCTGGATCATCGGCTTGCCCGCAATCAGAGCAAGGGGCTTATCAGGAAGACGCGTCGCCGCAAGGCGCGCCGGAATCAAGGCTACAGCTTTCACGCCCAAGAGTGTACCCTACAGAAGCTCGCGCAAGATGAGGTTGACGCGGCGGATACGCCCCGTGGAGGCGCGGAGCTGAAGGGGGACTCTTGTGCCCATGGGACGGCGCAGAAGCTCGCTGAGGGTGTAGAGGTTGAGCTTATTGGCCGAGCGCCCATCCACCGTCAGAATCTGATCGTCCGTGGTGACTCCGGCTTCGCTGGCAGGGGAGTCGGGCAAGACGGCAAAGACACGCCACTCAAAGTTTTCATAGAGGGGCAGAAGGCCCGATGTGGTGAAGGAGAAGGGATCGCGGAGCTGGGCATTGGGTGTTAGGTAGAGCCGCTTTCGTCCGTAGTCAAACGTCACCGTGAAGCGCCGCAGAACCTCCGCCCCGAGCCGTCCCGCCGCTCGCTCCGAGGCATCCGCCCCACTTTTCTGCTGCGAGAGCTTGATCAGCGGCTTTTCCAGCGCAAATGGCCCCAGCTTGAGCTGAGTCGCGCGGGCTGCCTCGCCGTAGCTCACGCCGCCCACCCCAATTCCGGTCGGCATGGCAATGCGCTTGGAGTAGCGCTCCCGGAGCTTGTTCTTCTCCACAAACGGTGCATTCAGATCCACCTCGCCGCTGGAGCCTGTGTCTAGCTCCATCCAGCACGCGATTCCATCCAGCTCCACTTGCGCTTGGGGAATATTCCCCTCGATCTTGAGAGGCAGTGAAGCCGCTCCCGTCGGCGGTGTAAATGTCTCTGGGAGGCTCAGCGTGAGAGTGCTGGCGGTATAGTCTAGGGTGACAACCCACTGCGCAAAGAGCGGGTAGCCCAGCAGACCGTCACAGCCCAGCGATGACGGCAGAGGCACCGCGACCGCCTCCGTGTCCGCCAGCGAGAGTCCTCCAATGGAGAGCTGCGTCAGCCGAATCTGCCGCGCCGCTACGGTCGCCGCCGTGCCCGTCACGTTGCGGGTGGCACTATCGGGCGGTAAAAGTCCCAAGCGCATAGCGGCCTGCGGAGTTAGAACATGGATCCCCGCCCCGGAGTCCACACAGAGCACCACCTCGCGGACACCAACACGCGCCTTCACAAAGAGATAGTTTCCCTGACGAGCCACCGGAATCTCATTGCTTGTCTGCTTTATGATGTCAGCACCTTCTCGACGCCTTCTGCCATTACGTCTACGCTGAACTTCTCGAAGACCGCTTTCTGGCCCACGGCACCAAGCTCAAAGGCGGCTTTGGGATCAGAGAGCAGCGTTTCTAGGGCATTGGCGAGGGCTTCGGGAGTGAGAGGCTCGTAGAGAGCGCCGCCGCCGGTCTGGGCCAGAATCTCGGGGAAGCCGCCGTGTTTAGGCTGCACAACAGGGACACCTGCGGCCAGTGCTTCGATGACATAGAGCCCAAACGACTCGCCATACGTCGCGGGAACGGAGAGCACCGTGAGGTTTTTGAGAAACGCAATTTTCTCATCGCGACTGACATTGGGATGCCAGCTGACCCGATCTGCCAGGCCAGCGGCGGCGAGTTTGGCCACGAGCTTTCCCACGTAGAAATGATCGTACCCAACTTGCGCTCCCGCCACGGCAAGCTTGAGCTGCGGCAATCGGGGAGCAAGTAGAAGAAACGCTTCGATCAGTGTCCCTAGGCCCTTGGGTTCGTACATCCGGGCAAGATAGCCGAGCGTGAGTGTTTCGGGCGGCTCGGCGCGGGGGACATAGCCCGTGAGATCAATGCCGTTGTAGACCACGTGAAGTTTCTCGGGGGGAAGCTTTGCACGCCGTTGCATCAGCTCGCTGTGATAGTGGCTCACGGGAATCAGTGCGTCAAACTCCGCACCACGCTCCCCGACAAGCTCCCAGCATTTTGTGTTAAACGGAGCGCCTAGAGCATCGAGAAAGCCGTCTTCTCCCTGGAGGGTACAGGCGATCTTGGCACCCGTTGCCTCGCGAATTCGCCGTCCCATGCCCAGCAGGAGTGCGTTGGAGAGAACCACCCAGTCGGGTTTCTCGCTTGCCAGCCACTCCACCAGGCGCTCCAGCTCTTTCTTCTGGTTGCCCTCTTCGCCCTTTAGCATCGAGAGAGTCATGGGGCCTAGCTCACTTGCCTTGGTCATTCCAGCACGCTTACCCGCACTAGCCAGCGCCTTGGGGGAGTCCAAGAGCTTGTCCAGCCAGCGGGGTGTGTGCCGAAACAGCGGCGAGACTTGCTGCAAGTAGGAGTTGATCCCGCCATAGAACACGGGAATGTTCTCTGCTGCCGAGACCTCATCTAGGGTGAGGGGGAGATACATCGGCACGAGGAGCGCATCGTGGCCACGCTTGCGAAGCGCCAGCACGAGCGCATTATCGCGCATGCAGCTCCCGCAGTAGAAGCTCCCCGTTCCTGTGGTCAGATACACCAGTCGCATAGGGAGATTCTACCCGGTAAGAGGCAATTTAGTCCTCGCGGAACCAGACACTGGCATTGGGAGCCAGAGACTTGCGCCAGGCGGCACCCTGGGTACTACGGGCACGCCACGAGTTGTTCGGAGCCTTGAACCACTTGGCATGACCATCCGCGAGGGTGTAGTTCGCGCCACCGCTGTGGCGATAGCGCGCCCCACAGTAGTTATCCGCACGGCCCAATAAGCGTCCCGGCAGACTCGGAAAGCCTGTCTCCACCCCAACCGTGCAGTTGGTCGTCCAGTCGTCGCCGCCGGTGTTGCCCACATAGCCCATGCCCTCGCAGGCGAGAACGCGCTGTGCGGGGGACTCGACTACAGGTAAGGACTGAATTCCCAGCGGAAACCAGCCGTTTATACCGGCTGTAGGAGCAGAGCGGTGGCTTGTCGGCATGAGATTACTATTGTTCATGTAGCTGAATGCTTTGGAGTAGAAGTTAGCAATCGGCGAGACACCCGAAGTCGCAAAGGGCACGGTATCTCCGGCAGCCATAGGAAGATCTTTGCCATTGGGAGTGATGCTAGGGCAGATCCAGAACGGCGCGTCCACACGGCCCACGATATTGACGTTCGTCGCGCCCGCTCCCGACTTAACATAGGGTTCGACGAGGTCTTGCCACGTAACGGCAGCTGTCATCGTCCCCAGAATATAAGATCCCAGCGGAAATGTCTCATCGTAGTCCTGAGAGTACATCATGATCCCAAGACCGACCTGCTTCATGTTGGAGAGACAGCTTGTCTGCCGGGCTTTTTCTCGTGCTTGTGCAAAAACAGGGAAAAGAATGGCGGCGAGAATCGCGATAATGGCGATGACAACGAGAAGCTCAATTAGGGTGAAACCACTGCGCTTTTTCATGGGAAATACTCCAACCAAATAGATAAAGGTAGCGTGATTGTATCACGCTACCTATGAAGAGGAGATTAAAGTGACGCTCGCTCAGGCGGGAATATCCCAAAGAGCCAGGGTGGACGCGCCTTTGACGAGCAGGCGGTTCCCCGAGATTGCCGGGCTTGACCACATGGCCGAATCCGCCACTTCGTACTTGGCAGTTTCCTTAAGGGTATCGCCCATTTTTTGGTAGACAAACAGCTCGCCGCCCTGCGACGAGACGAGAAGGGAGGGGCCAATGTCAAAGATCGTCACTTGCTCGCCTTTGTTGCCGGGGCACTCCCAGGTTACTTTCCCGGTGGCGAAGTCCATCACGGCCACTTGCCCGCGCCGCTTCTCATTGACCACATAGACATGCTTGCCATCCAGCACGGGACTAGAAGAAGACATGGTCACGTCGCGCGACTCCCAGACCTTCGACGTTGCCCACTTGCCCCCACTCTGGCTGAGCTTGAGCGCGAAAGTCGCCCGCTGATTCGCTCCACAGAGCACCGTGTCGCCCGCGATCACGGGGGTGATGGAGTTGTGGTTGAACATGTTCTGGCGGTTGGCCAAGCGCCAGAGCTCCGACCCGTTCTCGGGGCTAAGTCCCAGCCAGAGGTTGTGTGAGGCGGTAATGAGCTGCCGGACTCCACCAATCGTGGCGAGCTGCGGAGACGTGTAGCCTGGCCCTTCGCCCTTCCAGGCCCAGAGCTCTTTTCCCGTGTCTTTATCCAGCGCCAAGAACGAGCCCGTGGCTTCGTGGCCGGAGTGGACATAGATCTTCTTGCCATCAACCAGCGGTGAGAGCGAGGCCCCGCAGACCGGCATGGGGATCGGGTACTGCTTGGCGAAGTCCTTGCGCCAGAGAATGCTGCCTTTCGTAGCATCAAAGCACGTCATCAGGCCATTGACCCCGATGGTGTAGAGCTTTCCCTGGTGCCAGAGAGGTGTGGAGCGTGGGGACTTTCCGAGGCGCTGTGCCGGGAAAATAACGCTATCGAACGGCGCGGCCACGACATCTTTCCAGAGCGTCTTTCCCGTTGCCATGTCCAGACAGAGCACGTGCTCGTCGTTGCCTTGCCGCACGATCACAAAGGCACGATTTCCTACGATAATGGGGGAAGAGTGTCCCTCTCCCACATTGATAGACCATTTTTTGCCGAGCTGAGCAGGCCAGCGTGACGGAGCCTTAAAACCACTAACATGGGAGTCACGGAGAGGACCGCGCCACTGCGGCCAGTCAAGCGAAGAACTTTTCTGTATCATAGCATGCCCAACAGACGTTATTGCCGAACAGTTCCCAAGAATCCTAAATCCTATTTTGCTTTTTTGAAATCTCTGA
Source organism: Armatimonas sp. (assembly GCF_964826245.1). Lineage (NCBI taxonomy): Bacteria > Bacillati > Armatimonadota > Armatimonadia > Armatimonadales > Armatimonadaceae > Armatimonas > Armatimonas sp. Next base: position 11,703 of record NZ_CBAYMC010000115.1, read on the forward strand.
CGATACAGAACTGAAGTGGCTATTCGACGAAGAGAACAAAAACGGGCTCACCTAGGCGAGAAAGTCCTGCTGGCACAGGTAGCGTGGCTGGACGCGCCGCTGTCTTGGTCTGAGACAGAGGGCTGCTTGACGTGGGGGGGGACGATTCCCGATGCGGAGCTCCTTTGGAAGACTCAAAAGCGGCTCTATGAGCTACGCGGCGTTGATCTTTTACAGCAGCAGCTAGAGCGGGCAAAGCGCTGGCTCAGCCTCACCCCCACAGACCTTGCGGACTGGCTAGTGATCGAGGCGCTCTGCGAAAATGAGCTTCCGTTCTCCCCGAGTGCGCTGTTGGCGCAACAGGGGAAGGCAGCGCTGCCTCAGCTTCAGGCACAGGAACAAGACTCGCTTCTCCCGGAGGAGGCTCGTCCTTTGCTGGCACTGGTGAAACAGGTCTGTCAACAAGGCATGCCACTTCCCCGCCACCCCGATCTGGTGGCACGCTTGGGGCACGACGCTCCCTCCCTGCAAGCACTCCCACTCTTTACTCTCACACCGCAGTCTCTGCGCCGTGCCGTTCGTCAAGGGATGCCGCCCGAAAGGCTCCTTCAACTACTGGACTCCGTGGTGGCCTTGAAGGCTTTCGCCTGTGGTGGAGTGGACTGGAGCGCACTCCCCCTGGAGAGCCTGCCTCCAGCACTACGTTTGGTACGCGCCTTTCGAATGTTAGAGACTCCCGGCATGGACGAGGCTCTTGCTCCGATCCTCGCGCTCGACAGCCGCGCCGGGTGGCTAGAGCTTCTGGAGCGCAACATCGCCTTGCTCTGGCCTGTGCCAGAGCTGATGGTCAAGAAGCGTCTGACAGGAGCCCGACGCGAGACGGCGCTTCTGGAGAAGGCACAGAAGTGGCGTGCCCATAAACACCTGACTGTGGAGCGCCTCCACAATCTCGTGATGCACTCGCAGAGCTTTGCGCTCGCGGAGGACGTCTTGCGGGCCAATAGCCTAGCTGCGGTGTCTGTTTCCGTGCCCGACCCAGCGCTCTATCCGCTCCTCTGGGCTCTCCAGAAAGAGTTTCGCCGCACCGACACCACTCTTGCAGGAGTCTTCCAAAACTATCGCTCTGTCCGTGAGTTCCGGAGTGACTTTGGCGAGCTTCTGCGTGTCCTACGAACCTTGCCGATCGTGGCAAGGGAAGCGTTTTTTGATGCGATTGCTAGCTCGGCACACAGCGGCTCGCGTGAGGATCGCCGTCAGCTTGTACGGCTAGCCCCCAAGCTTGCACTGCTCGTCCCACTCACGTCTCAGGAAGACTGGGACTCTTGGGATTGGCGTGAGCTGTTCTCGATCTTACCGACGGTTCCTCTCGGCTGGCTTCCAGGACTCGTGGCACGACTCACGGCCTCCTCAAGAATGTCACGGCTGCCTGTCGCTATCGCACTTGCGGGGGACGATGAAGCTCTCTTCCACAAGCTCTATGAGGAGGTGCTTCCGCTGGAACTCGACTGGCTTCCCTTTCACTCCGCCGAGCGGTTCTGTAAGGAGCTTCCCCGGTTTCCCGAGCTTCGTCCCATACTCTCGGAGCAGCTTCTCAAACATCCCCGCCGGACGATGGAGCAAATGGCACAGCTTGGGGAGGCGCTACGGCTTGGTTTGGATGCCCTCCAGCCTCTCCAGACGCTACAGCCCCTTTCCGTGCCCTGTTCCGAGGAATGGACCGAGATTGAGGCGCTCCTCCCGGAAAATTCGGACGTGCTCTGGTGCGCCTTGCAACCCGTCACACCAGGAATGAAGCGTGCCCTGTCGCTCCCCGAGCGTCTGCAGCGTGAGGCGGCGTTTCTGGCTAGCCATCCTGACCGCGCCCGAGCAAGGTGGGAGAA
>NZ_CBAYMC010000116.1:0-13538 GCF_964826245.1 Armatimonas sp.
CGTTTCTCTTAGAGTTGGGCAAGGGCTTTGCTTTTGTCGCCCGGCAGCAGCGCATCAGCACCGAGTCCAAGGACTTTTACATCGACCTGGTCTTCTACAACTACCTGCTCAAGTGCTTCGTCCTCTTCGATTTGAAGACGGGTGAACTCACCCACCAAGACATCGGCCAGATGGATATGTACGTCCGCATGTACGATGACCTGCGGCGCGGCGAGGGTGACAACCCAACGGTGGGGATCATCCTCTGCTCCGACAAAGATGCCTCGGTGGTGCGCTACTCCGTCCTCCACGAGAACGAGCAGCTCTTCGCCACCAAGTACAAGCTGATCCTCCCCAGTGAGGAAGAGCTACGCAGAGAGCTGGACCGGGAACGTGCCCGTCTCACCTAGCAAGAGAGAAACGTCATGAATTTCTACGTCGGTGTCACAGATCATGAGTGGTTCGGCTTTCTGCGCGAGCGCAAGCCAGACGAAGTAAACTTCTGGTTCCCCAGCAGCAAGCAAGGCTTCGCCGCCCTCCAGCCAGGGGAGCCATTTCTCTTCAAGCTCCACAGTCCCTACAACGTCGTGGCGGGTGGTGGGTTCTTCGTCCGCTACTCTGCCCTGCCGCTCTCGCTTGCCTGGGAGGCGTTTGGCGAGAAGAACGGCGCTCCCGACTACGCCACCTGCCATAAGCGCGTCACCAAGTACAAGAAAGGCGTCAGTGAGCCAGATCCTGTCATCGGGTGCGTCGTGCTCACCGAGCCGTTCTTCTTCGAGGACAGCCAGCTCATCCCCTCGCCCTCGAACTGGAGCCGTGAGATCGTCCGTGGCAAAGTCTACAGCACTGCCGACCCAATCGGCGATGCCCTCTGGATGAGCGTCGCCGCGCAGCTCGCTCCACAACCCGCACAGCCCACGCAGCCCGCTCTGAACCTCCAGTACGAGCAAAGTGAGAAAGACGCCTACAAGCTGGTGCTGGGCAAGCAGCGCCTTGGACAAGGGGCGTTTCGGGTACTGGTCACCGATGCCTACCACCGGCGCTGTGCCATCTCGGGGGAGAAGACGCTCCCCGTGCTCACGGCGGCGCATATCAAACCCTACAGCCAGCAGGGACCGCATGAGCTTCAGAACGGCTTGCTCCTGCGCGCCGACCTGCACCTGCTCTTTGATCGCGGCTTGCTGACCCTCACCGACGACTACCGTGTCGAGGTGAGTCAGCGTATCAAGGAAACCTACAACAATGGCAAGGAGTACTACCGCTTCCAGGGGCAGAAGCTCCTGGAGGATGTTCTGCCTAACAAATACGAAGATCGCCCTTCCACCGAGTACCTGAAGTGGCATCAGGAAAGCACTTTTCGCTAAATCCCCATTCCCCAAGAGATAGGAAATACCAACGATGAGAAAGATCGTGATTTGTTGCGACGGCACCTGGAATGCCAAAGAGTCCCCCAACCAGACCAATGTTATCAAGCTCAGCCGCTGGCTTACAAGCGACAGCGACCAGCTTGTCCAGTACTTCGATGGCGTTGGGACGCAGGGCAGTCTCCTCGACCGGCTCCTTGGTGGGATTATGGGGAAGGGACTCTCCGACCGTATCAAAGAAGCCTACCGGTTCCTGGTGGCAAACTACCAGCCCGGCGACCAGCTCTACTTCTTTGGCTTCAGCCGAGGAGCCTATACCGTCCGGTCGCTCTCTGGGTTTATTCGCAAGGCTGGCCTGCTCAAGAGTGAGAACCTCAACCTCGTAGACAACGCCTACGACCTCTACCGCAACGACCTGCACCCCGACCACGAGATTCCCACAACCTACAGAGCACGCTACTCCGTCGAACCCACGATCCACTTTATCGGAGTCTGGGACACGGTCGGTGCGCTAGGAATCCCCACCGACTGGGCGACCTGGCTGGGGCTGAATCGGAGTGTCCAGTTCCACGATGTCAAGCTCAGCACCCGTGTACGTTTCGCCTACCAAGCTCTCTCCATAGACGACCGCCGCAAGCCCTTTGCCCCCGCGATCTGGGAGCAACAACCAGCAGGCGTGGGAACGCAGACCCTGGAGCAAGCCTGGTTTCCGGGTGTCCACACCCAAGTCGGTGGTGGGTACTCCCAGAGTGGTCTCTCCAGCCATGCCCTGCGCTGGATGCAGTCCCGCGCTGAGGGTGCGGGGCTCCGATTCGATGCCCAAAAAGCCTCCAGCAGCAGCGCGGATGCCTGCCATGAGCCGATTGACAACTCTGTCGGGTTCCTCTACTCTCTCTGGAAAACCATAGACCGCCCCATCGGCAAGCTCTCCGAAGAGGGACTCCATGAGGTCGTCACCAAACGCCTAACCGTCCTAACTGACTACCAGCCTCCTACTCTCGTGGAGTACCTGAAGTCCGAGACACCACGAATCTTCAAAGACTAGATGCCCTGATATTCGACTCCCCCTTTGAATCCGTCGCGCACCTTCCCGGGGTTCGCTCCGTGGCGAACCACCTACAAATCCAGCTCGCTTAAACCGTCTCTCAGGGCTACGGACGGATGGCGACCTTGAGAACATTGTCGCGGCGGGAGCCAAACAGGTCGTAGCCCCCCACGATCTCGTCGAGCGTGCACGAGTGCGTCAGGAGCGGTGTCAAATCCACACGCCCTGCACGAACGGTCTCGATCAGCCGCCGCATGCGCTCTTTCCCGCCGGGGCAGAGCGTCGTCACCACCCGGATGTCACCCAGGCCCGCCGCGAAGGCATCGTAGGGCATCTGGAGCTTGCCGGAGTACACCCCGAGGCTGGAGAGTGTCCCACCCGGCCGCAGACTACGCAGGCAGTTCTCAAATGTCTCCTGAAGCCCCAGCGCCTCAATCGCCACATCCACACCGCCACCCGTCAGCCGCTTGATCTCCGCGACAACATCCTGGTTGGCCGGGTCGAGCACGATGTCGGCTCCCATCTTCCGGGCAACCTCCCGCCGGTGCGGGTCGCCGTCCACCCCGATCACCAGCGATGCGCCCATCAGACGTGCCCCCGCGGTCGCGCAGAGCCCAATCGGGCCTTGCGCAAAGACGACAACCGTATTGCCAATCTTCACCCCGCCCGACTCCGCCCCTGAGAAGCCCGTGGACGCGATATCAGCGAGGAGAACCACTTGCTCGTCGGTGACGCCATCGGGGATCTTGGCGAGGTTCGCCTGGGCATTGGGCACCAGAAGGTACTCGGCCTGTGCGCCATGGATCGTGTTGCCAAAGCGCCAGCCGCCCAGCGCCTGGGTATCGTCGCCGTGACCACACTGAGCCCAGTGCGCCGAGAGGCAGGCGCGGCACTGCCCACACGGCGTGATCGCCCCCACCAGCACCCGATCTCCGACGTCGTAGCCCGTGACACCCGGCCCCAGCTCCGAGATCACGCCAACAGGCTCGTGGCCAATCACCAAGCCAGGCTTCACCGGATACTCGCCCCGCAAGATGTGCAGATCCGTGCCACAGATCGTCGTCAGCGTGATCTTGATGACCACCTCCCCAAACCCCGCCCGTGGGCGCAGCACCTCTTCCACACGAATGTCGTTCACCCCATGAAATACATTGGCTCGCATTGTTTCCATCAGAACACCTCCCCCTAAGATACTAAGAAACTAAGATTTTTTAGATTTTTCCGCCTCAGCAACCGCAAGGATTGCCTTCACCACAGCGTCTGGAGCGAGTGAGATCGACGTGATCCCCTGCTCGACCAGCCACGCCGCAAACTCAGGATGGTCGGACGGTGCCTGGCCACAGAGGCCGATGGGCTTGCCGACCCGCAGGCTCGTCGCAATGACGCTGGCGATGGCCAGCTTGACGGCTTCGTCCCGCTCATCGAAGCGGGCAGAGAGAATCCCCGAGTCGCGATCCGCCCCGAGAATAAGCTGGGTCAGGTCGTTCGAGCCGATGGAGAAGCCATCAAAGCGTTTTAAAAACTCCTCGGCGAGCAAGACGTTTGAGGGAATCTCGCACATCGCCCAGACCTCAAGACCATTCTCTCCACGCTTCAGCCCATCGCGCGCCATCGCCTCTAGCACCAAGTCGGCCTCCTTGAGGGTTCGACAGAACGGGATCATCACCCGGACATTGGTCAGGCCCAGCTCGCCGCGCACCCGCGCCAGCGCCGCACACTCTAGTGCGAACCCATCGGCGTAGCGCGGGTCGTAGTAGCGCGACGCTCCCCGAAAACCGAGCATTGGGTTCTCTTCACTCTCCTCGAACTCTTGCCCGCCGAGGAGCCGCGCGTACTCGTTTGTCTTGAAGTCGCTCGTCCGGACGATCACGGGGCGGGGATAGAACGCCGCCGCGATCTGCCCAATTCCCTCGCTGAGCTGCCGGACGAAGAAGGCGCGCGGGTCCTCGTCGCCGATCCGCCGGGCGATTGCCGCGACAGTTTTCTCATCAACGAGCTCGGGGTAGCGCACGAGCGCCATCGGATGAATGCCAATTTGGTTCGTGACCACAAACTCCATCCGCGCCAGCCCGACCCCTGCAACCGGCAGCGCCGCCAGCCCGAACGCCTGAGAAGGATCACCGACAATCAGCATGATCTTGGTCGTCGTGCTCGGCAGCTCGCCCGGTGCAATCGTCTCGATGCGGAATGGCAGGCTTCCAGGGTAGACATGCCCCTCGACACCTTCCGAGCAGCACACGGTCACCGGCGTGCCCTCGGGGACGACCTCAGTCGCGTTGCCACAGCCCACGATGCAGGGCAGCCCCAGCTCCCGTGAGACAATCGCCGCGTGGGCCGTGCGCCCGCCCTGATTCGTCACAATCGCGGCGACCTGGCGCATGATCGGCTCCCAGTCAGGGTCGGTACGCTCCGTAATCAGGATGTCGCCAGGGCGCACCGAGGCTAGCTCCGAGACATCCCGCACGATTCGAGCGACACCTGACGCGATCTTCTCACCCACCGCCTGTCCACGGGCGAGCGATGCGGGCGGCGGACTATCGAGGTGGTAGAGAGGAACCGTCACGCCCCCTGCGGCACGAACGGAGTGGACGGTCTCAGGGCGCGCCTGGAGCAGAAAGAGCTTTCCGGTCTCGCCATCGCGGGCGAACTCCAGATCCATCGGCTGCGGGTGCCCCGCGAGAGCGGAGTAGTGCCGCTCGACCTCACACGCCCATGTCGCCAGCAGAACGACCTCGTCGTCGTGGAGGCAGAAGCGGCTCCGCTGCGAGAGCGGGGTTTCCTCGCGGTGGGTCGCGGTGCCCTCGCCGTAGACCAGACGCACGGCCTTGGAACCTAGCCGCCGCCCGACAATGGGAGCCTTCCCCTCAGTGAGTGTCGGCTTGAAGACCGTCCACTCATCGGGCGTGACGACCCCTTGAACCACATACTCACCGAGGCCATATGCCCCTGAGATGACAACCGTATCGCGGAAGCCCGTCTCGGGATCGAGGGTAAAGATCACGCCTGCCGCTCCCATATCGGAGCGCACCATGGGCTGGACACCGACCGCGAGCGCGATCTTGCACCAGTCGTAGCCGCGCGTCGTCCGGTAGGTAATCGCACGGTCGGTAAACAAAGACGCGAAGCAGGCCCGCACGGCATCGAGGAGAGCGTCCTCACCTCGGATATTAAGGTATGACTCGTGCTGTCCGGCAAACGAGGCGTCGGGCAGGTCTTCCGCGGTGGCCGACGAGCGGACGGCGAGGGCGGGCTCGCTCCCCAGCCTTGCGCAGAGAGAGCGGTAGGCGGCCCGAACCGCATCGCCCAGCTCTGGTGGCAGCGGGGTCGCAAGCGCGGCACCTCGGGCAGCACTCCCGCAGGCAGCAAGGGTCGGAATATCGTCTGGGTCGGCATCCTCCAGAGGGGCAAGGGCAGCAGTGATTCGGTCGCCCAGACCATCGGCGGCCAGAAACGCGACATAGGCTGCGGCGGTAACGGCAAAACCGTCCAGCACTCCGATTCCCTTTGCGGAAAACGTGTTAAACAGCTCGCCACACGAGGCGACTTTCCCCCCGACAAGTGGAACATCCCTCAGGGAAATCTGGCAGAAATCGCGAACAAAATCAGTAGTGGAGACGGAATCAGCAAGGTCCATCACAGAACTCCTTTGGTTCAGGCTTCGCACCTGAGGCTTCTCGTCAAGCTTACTTCAGAATCTCGGTGCCTAACTCTACGAAATGGCCTATTCGAGTGGAGGGCAGCCAGGAATTTCTCGCGGGTCTGAGGACGCCAATCCCCCTGCTGAGAGATGTGAGTAGCCCGTGGCCGATACTGTCAGGAGTCCCATTGTCGGGATTGCCGGTGACAATCCCTCAGCCTCCTGAGACCAAATCTGCTGTCCTGAGAATAACTGGGTACAATAACTCTGGAGGGTAGTCATGAAGAAAATAGGCGTTTTGTATGGCCGAGAGAACACGTTTCCCGGCGCACTGGTAGCCAAGATCAATGAGCTTGGTGGAGGCACGATCCAGGCGGAGAGCCTGAGTATCGGGGCGATCACGATGGAGCAGGTCTATGACTACCGCGTGATTGTGGATCGCATCTCGCAAGACGTCCCGTTCTACCGTGCGGTGCTCAAGCACGCCGTGATGCAGGGCGTCACCGTGATCAATAACCCGTTCTGGTGGACTGCCGACGATAAGTTCTTCAACTACGCGCTGGCTCACAAGCTCGGAGTCGCGATCCCGAAGACCGCGCTCCTGCCCCACAAGCAGCACCCACCGGATATTTCGGCGCAGTCACTCCGCAATTTACTCTATCCTCTGAACTTTGAGGAGATTTTTGCCTACATTGGCTTTCCCGCGTTTTTAAAGCCCTACTCGGGCGGTGGCTGGAAGCATGTCTACAAAGTCCACTCCCCTGAGGAATTTTTCGCTGCCTATGACCAGACGGGCGACCTGTGCATGACACTCCAGTCGAGTGTGGAGTTTACGGACTACTTCCGTTGCTATGTGATCGGTAAGAAAAACGTCCACATCATGCGCTATGATCCCCGCCTGCCCCACGAGCGCCGCTATGTCCAAGACGGCCCACCACTCGATCCTGCGATGGAAGAGCGCCTCACCAGCGACTGCCTCAAGCTCTGCAACGCGCTGGGCTACGACATGAACACGGTCGAGTTTGCCGTCCAAGATGGCATCCCCTACGCCATTGACTTCCTCAACCCCGCTCCCGATGCCGACTACGACTCGGTGGGGCCGGAGAACTTCACCTGGATCGTCAATGCCATGGCCGAGCTGGCGATTGACGAGGCAAACAAGAAAGTGGTCAAGCCCAAAGACTACCGCTGGTCGAAGTTTCTATAACTCCAGAACCCACCCGGCTCTTCGTTCGTCCCTCACTTCAAGCCACCCTCCCTCGACGAAGGAGGGTTCACTGCAGCAGGGGCTCAAGCACTCCGGGCACGAAGTTACCGGAGAGCTGCTCCTGCTCCTCCCAGGCGGCGCGGAGCTTGTCTTCCCACTGGCGCAGGAAGATCTGGCGGCACCAGGCTTTGCTAACACGCCACGCCTTGTAGTACGAGTTGTTCTCCGTATCGCCTGCCACAGCGGCGCGGGCACCATCTTGGAAGCGACGCTTGATCGAGACGGGCATCTCGATTCCCGTGACGTGCTTGACGCCACTTGCCACCAGCTCGCCCTTGAGGCTGTAGAGACGCTCGAGCGAGCCATTCAGAATCGTGGGAAACGGAATGGCGACGGCCTTTGCCATCACGGAGCGCACGGTAAACGGGGAGAACGCGGTGAAACCGTAGCGCTGGGCGGGCGCGAAGGTGCGGATGTAGGCGCGCGAAAGCCCCCCGGAGTAGGTCGCACTGTGCTTGATCGCATCGATTCCCCAGCCTTCCTGGTAGAGCAGTGGGTTGCGCAGGATCGAGCTGAGCGTGAGATCGGAGTCTTCGAGCGGGTAGCTCTTGGCATTCTCATCGCCACCGTCGCCGTCCATGAAGTACAGCAGCTCGGGGTAGCGCTCACGGACGGCTTTGAGCAGCGCGATTCCGGCGGCGGCACACTCCACATCGAGGGGATGGTAGTCCTCGATGCAGGTAATCGCCTCGCGCAAGTTGTACTCCGACGCGGGCACGGTGACACGCTCCCAGGTGTGGGCAATGCCCAGATCCGTGACGATCTTCTCGGCCTGCGCCGCATCCGCGCCCTTGCCTTCGTGCAGGTCAAGCGTAAAGGCACGAATCAAATCGGGGCTCCGGCCCAGCTCACTCATGGCCTTTCGGGCCAGCAACAGAACGCTCGTGCTATCAATGCCCCCGGAGAACGCAATCCCCACTTGTGCAGCACTTGGCAGCGTCGCGAGCCAGCCTTTGGTCGCCTCATACGCCGCCGTGAGATAGGCCACCCCCAGCGCCTCGATGTCCTCACCGCCCCTTGCCACCTCAGGCTCCCAGAAGCGCGTGTAGATTGGAGCCGGGTCGGGGCAGCCGATCTGCTCGATCTCGGTTAAGTAGTGCGCGGGTACCATGCGGGTGTAGGTGGGGTCGAACTGCCAGCCGATTTTCTGGCTGACGCACCAGTCGTAGATCGTGTCCATCCGGTCGGCGGTGACCAGAAACGGGCCGTGGAACATCTTGGCGACAAAGTAGCGCAGTGGGACGCCAATCGTGCGGGCCATGCGAATGGTCTGTCCATCGCGCATCGTCCCTGCAAAGTGACCATCCGTGGCTGCGAGGGCCGCCACATCGCGGTTCACCAGTGCTACCGCGATACCGTCGTTGTCCGTGCCGGTCAGAGCGCTACTGCGCACCCCGACTAAATCTACGAGTCTCTCAATTCCCTGTAACATGGCTCAGTCATTCGGCGACAGAAGCCAGATTTCCTTCTGCGGTGTCGAGAGCCACTGCGCCCCACCCTCGGTCACGACGGCCATGTCTTCCAGGCTCCAGTAGCCGTGCCCCTCGACGGCGACTCCCAGCTCCAGGGTGTAGACTTGTCCGACTTCCACCGGCCAGTACGGCGTCTCGCCGTAGCGTGCCCAGCACGGGCCGAGAAGTCCGCCGCCATCGTGGGCGACGCGCCCGACTTGGTGGCCCAGCGCGTGCAGATACTCCGGGTAGCCCGCCGCGACCAAGAAGCTCCGCGCCGCCGCGTCCACCTCCCAGCCACTCACGCCCGGCTTCAGCGCCGCAAAGCCCGCCTCAATCGCGCCGAGAACGGCGGCGTGTGCCCGCGAGATCGCCTCGGGGACCTCACTGCCCACGAACCAGCAGCGCTGCAAGTCCGACGCGTAGCCGTTCTGCACCACACCGAGATCCATGTGCAAGATATGCCCCGGAGCCAGCGCAATCGCACTCGGTGCACTGTGCCCCACGGCGGAGTCGGGGCCGCAGTTGACAATCGGGTTGCCCTCTTGCTCCCAGGCGTAGCCTAGGCCACGCTCCGCGATCTTGCCCTGCACAAAGTCGGCGATCTGGCGCTCCGTGATCCCCGGCTTTGCCAGTGCTGCCACCTCGGCGAACAATCTATCGGTTTCTATTATTGCGCCACGCATCGCGGCTAGCTCGGTCTGCGTCTTGCGGCCACGGAGCGCACGGATGATCGGCTCGGCGCTGACGAGAGAGCTGGCAAAGCGCGTGTGGGCAAGGTAGCGCTCCAGCAAGCGAAACATCCCGTGGGTTAAGCCATCGCACTTGTCGTCGTTTTCCGAGAAGTTCACCGCGATCTTGGGCGCAGCGACACTCAGTGGAATCAGCTCCTGAAGGGCATCTACCAGCGGCTCACGGATGCCTTGAACGTAGCCAATCACCTCGTCCCAGTCGCCAGATTTTTCGAGGCCGTCTAAGTCGTAGTTGCCCGCGATCGCCACTTTCCTGCCCGACTTGCTCACCAAAAGCGCACTCTGCCAGGTGAGTCCGCCCTCCATCAAAAACGGCAAGCACGGATCGGCGATGCCGCTCGTCTCACGCACAAACGTCAGCCAGACATCTATCTCACTCTCAGACTGCGCCACAATCGCGGCGGCTTGGTTTAGCTTCTCACGGGTCAGATCACTCATGGCCAAAAATTCGCGATGCAGGAGATAAATCCCTGCCCCTGAAAAATTTCAGGCTTCCTGAGGATGACTCCAGTTCTCTGTGACGAGAGCTGGGACACGGTCATAGTCGCGCTGGTTGCGTGTGACCACAATCAGCCCATGCTCCAGCGCAATAGCGGCGATTTTGAGGTCATTGGCCCCGACATTCAGCTTTTGTGTACGCAAGCCGTCATAGCGAATCATGGCAGCTTCGGTGAAGTTGAGAATGCGAAATGTTGCCAAAAAAGGAATGGTCTCTGCAAGACGGCGGTAGGCAATCGCCCGCTGTACCGCCGAATAACTTCGGAGTCACCACGACGAAACAAAGAGAGTGTGTCGGTATCCAGAAGAAAGCGCGTCATGCAACTTTAAGGGGGACTTCTTCTTCCGAATCAGCCTGCTGCTGGCGATACTCCGCAATGGATTCCTGCCAGCTGTCATAGAGGGGGTCGTCTTTCATGTCCCCGGCAAATGCCATCCAGGGATTTTCGGAGATCGAAGTCGGCTCCGTAAGCTCTACCACGCGAGCCCCAGCCGGAATCTTGCGTGCAAACTCGGCACGAAGTTCCGCCAGTGCAAGCGACTCCGTCGCCCCTTCTGCCACCACTTTCCAGGGCAAGAGCGCCGTCGCATGAACGCCATCTTGGATTGTCTCGATCAGCACTTGCATGGGAAGATTATATCACCGGCTTCCAAGAGTACGGATAGTTGTCGTCCTCTAGCGCGAGGGCGGCTTTGGTGAGCTTCAGCGGACGAAACGTATCCACCATAACGGCGAGCTCTTCGGTGCGGGTCTTGCCGAGGCTGGCCTCGACCGCGCCGGGCTGGGGGCCGTGCGGCAGGCCCGAGGGATGAAGCGTGACGGAGCCGACTTCGATTCCCCGGCGGCTGGCGAAGTTGCCATTGACATAGTAGAGGACTTCGTCGCTGTCTAAATTGGAGTGGTTGTAGGGAATCGGGACGGCGTCGGGGTGGTAGTCGAGCATGCGGGGGACAAAGCTACAGACGACAAAGTTATGGGCCTCGAAGGTCTGGTGTGAGGGCGGCGGCTGGTGGATGCTACCCGTGAGCGGCTCGAAGTCGTGGATGGAGAGGGCGTAGGGGTAGAGAAAGCCGTCCCAGCCGATTACGTCCAGTGGGTGAAAGTCGTAGAAGTAGGCCGTGAGGTGACCGCGTGCCTTGATGCGAACCTCAAAGCGGCCTTTTTTGTCGTGAAAGAGCGGCGCTTCCGGGACGCGAATGTCGCGCTCACAGAACGGGGCGTGCTCCAAAAACTGCCCGTACTCATTGCGGTAGCGCTCCGGCGGCTCGATCGTGCTGGCGGCGGACTCCGTGAGGAGAATGGTGGTAGCGCCTGGATCGCAGACCACACGGTAGATCGTGCCTCGGGGAATGACTAAGTAGTCGCCGGGCTTGTAGGGAAGCGTCCCAAAGAGCGTTTCGAGCTTGCCCGTACCCTCATGGACAAAGAGCAAGTCGTCGCCGTCGGCGTTTTTGTAGAAGTACGCCATCGGCTCCGTCGGGCGCACGAGGGCCAGAAGCACATCGCTATTCACTAAGAACGGAACGCGCCCGGCGATGGGATCGTCGCCGGGCTTGAGCAGGTGCGTCTTGAGGTGCCGGTGGCGCAGCGGCTCGAACTCCAGCGTCTCGGGCGTTAAATCCCCGAGATACTGGTACTCCGCCACTTGGGTGGGCAAGTTGGCATGGTACAAAATCGAGGCGATCCCCGAGAAGCCCTTCGTCCCAAAAACCTCCTCGGCGTAGAGCGAGCCATCGGGCTTGCGGAACTGCGTGTGTCGTTTGCGGGGAATCTCCCCCAATTTTACATAGTGCGCCATTGCGTCGTCAACTCCTGCCCTATTATAGCTTGCCTGTCCCTTTTTCTCCGCCCTTTGTTTCTCTGTCTCTTGGGTAGTGGTGCACCGGAACCACGCGGCGGCGCAGCTTCGGGGGTTGTTCCATATACCGCTGCACGTCCGCCTCACTACCGGGCACTCGGACTCCGTCGAAGGCATGCAAAGACGACCAAACCACCCAGATGATTAAGCCCGCTCCAGCGAGGGCAAGTCCTGTCCAAACCCAAGCCGCAATGTCTTTCGTAAAGGGCAGTCGCTTGCGAAAGAAGTCGGTCTCTTGTATGCCTGCCTGTGTTAGTGCCTGTACCAGAGCGTCAAAAGGCTCCTTCGTCCCCAAAGGAATCCCCCCCAGCTTCACCAAATACGCCTCGCCCGCATCGTCGAGGAGCTCCAGGCCGACAATGTCTTTCTTCCCTGAGATGCGCCAGCGCCAGGCAGCACACTTCTCTGCCCAGACCTGTGCGCCGTTTCTCTCTACCGAAACATGTGATCCCACAAATATAAAGGCGTGCTGGCGGCGCGTCAGCAGAAAGACAGGGCAGATAATGGCAAACCCGATCAGCCAGACACTTGCCTGAGCAAAACCGTTCTTTCCTTGGTAGTTGGGACGAAAGAGCTCGACCGCGGAGAGCTTGCCAGTCAAAAGGAACACACAGCCTAGAAGAACCACAAAGGACATGACTAGTGCAAGCACTTGAATAAAGCGGGGAAGTGGCTCTTTCCCCAGGAAAATTTCCTGTCGTTGTTGTTGCATGGGCACTCAGACACAGGACAAAGGTCTCCGGTTGCAACAAATGGCAGAAGAGGTATCTGGGTTGGTGCGGAAGCGTAGGCTGTCTGGCACTTCGGGGGCGTTCTCGGGCAAGGAGGAGACGAGGGGCGCGGGGGGGAACGCGGCGGGCTTGAAGGGCTGGGAGCCGGGGGGTGGGACGAAAGCGAAGAGGCGCTCGTCGAGGTTTGGGTTTAGCTGGACGTTGGTGAAGGTCTCGGTGCGCTTCTTGAGTGTGCCGTCGGGCTGGTAGATTTCGGAGTAGAAGCGGCGCAGGAGTTTGTCTGCCTTTCCGTAGGCGAAGACGTAGGTGCGGCGTGGCTTTCCTCGAACGGGGTATTAATGGATGTGGCGGGAGTAACGGGCGCAGTTGGTGCCTACCCGTCGGGCTGCTTGGGGCGAGGCTCACGGGCAACGGTAAGCTGTACCGTGACCTGAGACGAGTGGGATTGTTGCAGAAATGGAGCGGAGTTCAGTGCGAGGATTGCGAAAGGGCTAAGCAGCATCGGGAAGACTCCTTCATCTTACCGGGGAAGCACTGTCCCACTCCCGGCGGGGACCGTCCAGGAGCAGGCTAACCAGGAGCGACACTGGTGGAACCATCGAACCCAGAGAGTTCGTAGCTTCCCTCCGTCTGTGTGGGCAGCTCCAGTGCATCAATGGCCCAACGCGGAAGCAGTGTCACGTCGGCCCCGGTGTCCATCAGAAGCGGCACATCTTCCTGTGACCGCGCTCCGTCGGGAGACTGAAGTGTGACCCAGGCAACGGGCGTGGGCGGGTCGTGATGCTCCGCGTCGTAGGCGGTGGGCAAGGCTAGTTTACCTCCATCACGAAGTCGGCGGCATCGGTGGGGTTCTTCAAGCGCGGGGTGCGAATGGTTTTGGGGAGTGCAGGCTCCGGGAGTTTGGTCTGGGGCACGATCACAAAGACGCGTGTCTTCTCGGGTAGTGCGACAGGTT